>JAWACX010000158.1:0-4369 GCA_038896575.1 Thermoplasmata archaeon | reverse complement strand
AGGAGCAGAGGGGTATTAAGGTTTTTCCAAAAAGAGCCACTGGAGGGAATCGAACCCTCGACCGACTGATTACGAATCAGTTGCTCTACCGCTGAGCTACAGTGGCGTTCAAGCAAAAAGTATAAAATAAACCTTGTTTATATGCCTTATGGGATTAATATGCTGTTGGAGATGACAGATATAATTGGGCTCCCGGTGTATACGCCTGATGGCATATTGCTGGGTAATGTGAACAATGTGGTTGTGGATGTTGAAGGAGCAAAAATTGACGGGCTGTTCCTTGCAGAGACAAACCCTGTGCTTGTGAAAGGCTCGAAGGGTGTTGCCTTCCCATACAGATGGGTGCAGGCAATTGGGGATGTAATAATACTGAAGTATTTCCCGAAGAAGATTACATTTGTGGAGAAGGAAAAGGGCGAGGAAGAAGAGGAAGAGTAGATGCTGGCCTACCTCCTGATAAAAACCGCACCGAGATCGGAACATAGATTGGTAGAGCTGCTGGGTAAAATTCAGAATGTGAAAGATCTCTACGAGGTCTATGGAAAATACGACATCGTAGCTAAGGTAGAAGCGAGGAATATCAAGGAGCTTCAGAAGATTGTGTTTGAAAAGGTGAAGAAACTACCTGGCCTTCAATCCTGCACTGTCTGTCAGGTTTGCCAGATTGGAAAATTCTAGGTCTCACCATTTCTTTAGCCTTGTCATGCAGTGAGGACAGACTACCCATTCTGGTTCTACATTCTTTCTGCAGCCAGGACATTTCAGCTGACCTGGAGCGGATTCCTGTGCCTTTCTAAACACCACCTCCCAGTTTCCGTGCTTCACAACCACAATAGGCTTCTCATATTTTTCTGCCCTGGTTCCTGAGCTCAATTCAACAACAGCCTCCTCCAGAAATTCTCTCCCCTCAAAACTCCAGAATCTGAACTTCAGATTTACCTTCTGAAATCCGAGAAAGAGGGGCTTGATTCCAATAACCTGTTTCAGAATCTCACCTGTGAGCAATACAGGTATTGGTTTAATCTTCATCAGGATGTTCTGGGAATACTCTACACGAAGGTCTACACAATGGGCATTTCCAGTGTTCATCAGGTAAAGGAGCACTTTGGTCCACTCATTTATCCTGAAATTTTCGTTTGTCACTCCGAAAAGGCTCAACTGGGGTTTGCTCTGCTTTCTCTGTATCAGAATACTCTTTTCAATGTTCTCGAGCATTCGAAGTGCAGGGCCGTAATCTCCAGCACCAACCCTTGCTGTCACCTGCTTCACAACATTCTCCGCATCCCCTATCTCATACCCGTAGCCCCTCAACACTTCAAGCTTTTTCGCGATAGTACTCAGCTGCCTCTGGAGAAGGAGAGAATTGTCAAACTTTACAATTCTCGCCCTGGAATAAACAAATTCCCGCTCACCACCAGGTGTCACGAGGACACCCTCAGCACCGCCTGGTAGTGTAGCCTGCCAGAATAACCCCTCGCTATGAAATGACTGGATTTCTCCATTTCTTGAGACAGAACAAACGAGACCCAGATTGTCTGAGGCATCAAAAAAATGCATCTCACAACTCGTTGTGAACTTCTGGACAGGGGTAAATTCTCGAGTATAGTGGTGGATTTCATTGGGAAGGCAGACAACGAGTCTGGCACCATCCTTTGAAATCTTTGCAAATTTTATTCTGGCACCGAACCTTGGGTCATTGAGCACAGTCCCTTTTGCGTCCATAAGAAAAACCCTGTCCTCCAGGGTTGAAACAAGGATGTAATCTGAAGTTCCCGTGAGTGAGAGGTTCGTTATGCTTGAGTTGAACATTCTGGCAAAGCAGGGCTTCCCTGAAGCATCATAGAGCGTTAACAGATTCCCTGCATCCACACATGCAAGATGATACCCTGCATTATCCAGCTTTATTTTCACTCCGTTTACTGGCAGTGTCTGGCTCCACACGGGTTTCAATCGGGAATCCAGGAGGTAAACAAATCTCCCGCAGAGGAGGGCAATCTTTGAGGAATCGTTCGAGATGTAAAGGTTTGTGGCTGGAAGAGGAAGTTTACATTCTCCTACAACCGTGAAGGTCTCTGTGTACATCCTCAGGATTCCATCTGGTGTTGAAACAATCACAAAATTTCCGTCTGGAGCGAGATTAAACAGGAATTTGCCAGAAATCGGAAGCTTATAGGTTCCGCCGCTCTCCGTATCAACCAGGTTGAGCATTGAACCATCAAAGAAACAAAGTTTTTTCCCGTCCTTCGAAATTTTCACCTTTTCTATGGTGCCTCCAGACTCCCAGGTGATTGCAGGATTCATGAATACCAAAAGAGGTATAGGGAAAAGGTATTTAAGAACATTTCTCAAGCAGGACTAAAATTACTTCTTTTTCTCCTTCTTCTCCCTCTTCGCAACTCTCCATCCGTTCCAGTACCACTCCTCGGACATCTCTTTTCCTCCCGTGTAGTCATACAGTTCTGGGGGTATATAAACATTACTGTGGCATTTCCCTGCTATGCCTATACCCTCATGAAAACACAGAGGTGCCGGATGAGGCTCTTGTGGACATAGATTGGATGCTGTTCCTGGAGCGCAAAACATGGAATCTCATTGTCTATTTTAAAAGGGAGAATGAGCACGAGTTTTTTGCCGGGGGAAAGAAGGGCCGCAAAGGTCTCAAATGCACGGTTGTAAAGCCTCTCCCTTGGTTCCTTTCCCGTGGTTGTGCTCCTCCCGTAAGGAGGGTCCGTAATTATTGCGTCCACACCTTTTACTTTTGAAGTAACTTCACCTACATCTCCGCGGAACAACTCAAACCCCTGAATCCCAGAAGCCTGCAAATTCTTCGCTGCACCAGCCACAATATCCTGCCTTATATCATTTCCTATCACTCTTGCACCAAGAAGCCCTGCTTCAATGAGGATTCCTCCAGTACCGCAAAAAGGGTCGAGAACTACATCCCCTTTTCTCACCTCAGCCAGATTTACCATTGCCCTTGCAAGCTTGGGATGGAGGGAGATGGGCATGAAGAATGGCCTGGATTTTGGCTCTCGCTTAGCATATTCCTTGTTGTCTATGGACCAGAATTTTCTGGTGAGAAAGTAATAGTTATCGTGTTTGAAGACATAGAATAAATGCTCAGGGTTTCTGAGGTCAACTTTCCCGCGGAGCCTCGCTCCAATCTCCCTTGCAAGCTCTGGTTCATGCTCAACCCTGACGCAGAAACTTCCATTTACCCTCAGCCCACAGGCAAACTCAAGAATGCTCTGAATGCTTCCATTGTGGAGAACCTCAAATCCTCGGTGCCAGAGAGCCAGGCGCTTCACCCAGAGCCTTTCTTTTCCCTCAATTTCAATACACAATTTCCTTCTTTCACTCCAGAGAATCCTTGCCTCTATCTTTTCTGCCCTCAGCACATGGGCCAGCTCGGAATCCGGGAGTGTACCATAGCCAAGATTTCTTTCAAGGATTATTTGCATTCTCCAACCTTTCCTGCATTTTTTTCACATGGCTACCATACCAGTAAATTTTCCTGCAATGTCTGCAGTACCAGAATTCACTGAAGCTTGCAAATACCTTTTCAGGCACCTTACCCCTCACAAATCCAGCCTCCACTTTCTCAATCGGGTTGTTGCAGAGGCTGCATCTATCCAGTTCAAGCACCAAGCTTAATCCGAGTTTATCCCTGAGTTCCTCAATCTGATGCAAGACCTCATCAGTTTTTATCAGGAGCCCATTCCTTGCTCTGGATGCGAGCCCCTTATCCCTTGTGAGCAGAATTCTTCCTGTGTTTTCTGCAAGTGTTGCAAGTTCCGCATCCGAGATTCCTGGCCTTGCGTAAATCACATCGTAGCCAAGCAATCTGAGCCATCTTGCAAGTCTTCCAAGCATATGGTCGGCTAAGAATTTCATCTCCCTCATTTTTCCACGAGGTAACGCAGGAGAACACCATCTCCAAGCCGCTCAATGCCCTGCAATTTCAGCCTAATAACATCCTCCAGGCTTCCAGCACCCTCTCCATCAGCCACAGTTGGGGCATCTTTCCCTCCTATCACAATGCTCCCCACATAGACATTCATTTCATCCACAAGCCTCCTGCTCAAGAACTCCCAGATTACAGTGCCACCACCCTCAACGAGCATCCGCTTTATTCCAAGTTTCTCAAGCTCCTCAACCATTCTGACAACATCCACCTTCCCTTTCCCGCAACGGAGCATCATTGCATTCCCGATTTGCCTTCTGCACTCCTCTGCAGTGACAATTATTGTTTTCGCAGGGCCCTGGAGCACCTGGGCGTTCTCGGGTGTTCTTCCTGACGAGTCCAGCACTATTCTGATGGGCTGCTTTGGGCATTGCACATATTTTTCATTTACTGTAAGCTTCGGGT
>JAWACX010000157.1:0-4385 GCA_038896575.1 Thermoplasmata archaeon | reverse complement strand
ATCCTTCTCTGTGCTGGTATCTGGGTGGGGAGAAGGGTTCCAAAGACACAAAGAAATTGAGAAATCAAAACAGAAAAAAAAGCATAGAATGAAGGGCTGGAACTTTCAACCAGATTTTATGTTTTCCTTCAAAAGGGAGCCAGCAGCAGTTGGTAGGCTCCAGACACTCTTTATATACCTCCTTTTCCATTTAGATATCGTGCATCAAAGGGGTGGTTTAATGAAGAGGGCAAATCTGCTAAGGGAAAATGAGCGCGGTATTTCGGAAGTGGTAGCTACTTTGCTGGTGCTCGTGATCACAGTAACCCTGTTTTCCTCAATCTTTGCATGGATTAACGCGATGCCTCCTCCGATGTCCAAAACCTACACGGAATTCTCTGCAAAGCTGGAAACAGCTTATGTTGCAGGCAACTACTCCTTCTATGTGAACATCACCCATGCAGGCGGCGAAATTTTGTACGCGCAGGCAACTGCTATTATCATAAATCTCGAGAATTTTTCTCAGAGTTTCACACTCAGGTTGAGTGACGGAGACAAGGATGGAACCCTGACAGATGGAAAATGGGAGCCTGGGGAGGTCTGGCGATGGAATTCCACCCCCATTTACCCAGACACTTCTACCGTAATTGTGCAGATAATTGATAAAGTGAAAAACCTTCTTGTTTGGTCCAGCATTCTCTATCCCCAGATCACAGATGTGCCT
Organism: Thermoplasmata archaeon; assembly: GCA_038896575.1. Classification (GTDB taxonomy): domain Archaea; phylum Thermoplasmatota; class Thermoplasmata; order Lutacidiplasmatales; family SKW197; genus SKW197. Next base: position 3,682 of record JAWACX010000157.1, on the reverse strand, counting down.
CCTGCAATTTTTGAGAGGGGCACCACACCAGACCCTGTAAGTACCGGAACCAGCTTCAAGGTATGGGCAGTGGTAAAAGACGATGACCTGAACTTTGATTCGGTCTATGTGAACCTCTCCGCACTCGGGATAGCAACGCCAGTGAAAATGAATCAGACCTTCGGATGGAGATTTGAAACATCAAACATTACCTGCAATGCCCAGGCAGGCAAATACCTTGCACTTATAAATGCTACAGATACAAAGGGGCATGTTTCCACTGCAACTCTTTCCATAACAGTCAGTGCTGTAGCACAGGAGGAGGCACAGCCGCCGAAGCTCATTGTTGAAAGGATATTGCTGAGCAATTTCTCACCCACAAGGGGAGATACAGTTACAATTACTGCGATTATCAAAAACCTGAACTCAATGCCTGCAGTCTCATCTAATGTCTCATTCTGGGATTACATCCCTCTAACTGATACATGGAGCTACATCGGATGGGTAAATGTATCTGTTGCGGGCTATGGCCAGAGTCAGGCCTACATGTACTGGACTGCAACCCCTGGTGGTCTGCACAAGATTTTCGTGAACATCACAAGTGTGATGCCAGGGAATAGCAATGGAATAGGGGCAAACATCTCCATCGTTGTGACACCAAAGATTCTGCTTGTGGATGATGATGGAGCGGTGATGGGAAGCGGAAGCAATCTTGATGTTGCCTCCTATATGGCCGCTGCCCTGGATGCAGCAAACCTGAATTACCGAATTTACAGTGTTCCTTTCGGGCTAGATGGACCGAGGTACGATACTGGCCCTGTGGAAACCCAGATGCAGTACTATGATGTTGTGATATGGGTAGGCGGTGCCACAAACAATTCCCTTACCTCAAACGACACTGCTGAATTAATAAAGTTCTTATCTGGCACTTCCAAGGTGCCTGCAGGCAAGCTTTGGCTGGTAGGAGAAAATATTCTTGAGGGTGTGAGCACCACATTCATGAACTATATCGGAATCAATGGGATTCTCCCTCCAATTCCTCTACCTGCTCAAATCTATGGGCAGAATCCAGGTGTAGGCTGGATAAATCTTTCCAACTGCCAGCCCCTAATGGATTCCTCCACATTCCCAATAGTCAGGCCTATAAATCCCCTTCCAAGTTTGAATGTAAGGGCAGTGTTCATGAATGGAAGTGCAACCCAGTATTATGGTGTTCAATACAGGAATACAATTGGTGGTAGGGAGTACAAGGTTGTCACCTTCACATTTGAGTTTGCGGCAATGCGAGATATGGGAGACCAGGCAATCACAGCCTACAAGGTGGTGAACTGGCTTTCAGGGCTTGGAAATAGAACAGGGGAAGATTTGGCAGTGGCAAGCCAGTACATAGAACCAACAAATCCGAGATACATGCAACCTGTGAACATCTCTGCAACTGTGCGGAATAACGGTGCAAGCGTGCAGGCAAATGTGGAAGTTGTGGCTTACATTTATGTTAATGGTGCATTACTGGATACGGTTACCCCAGTTAATACCTCAATCACCTTAGAGCCAGATGGAGGCTCTCAACTCGTGAGTTTCACATGGGTGCCGAGGATGGTTGGCACTTATGTGATTCGTGTCGTGGTTGACCCAAACAACAAGGTCGCTGAGACGAATGAGGAAAACAATGCTCTCAGCACTGCAGTTGGAATTCACGAGATCAATGTGCTTTACACCTTGCTTCTGGTAGATGACGATTCTTCAGCAGAAAACGGTGGTGGAGGCACATTGCCCAATGTGGCTCAGTATGTGATTGATGCTCTAACAAGCCTGGGTTATGTAAACGGCACAGATATGGACATTCAGAAGGTGCCAAAAGGAGCAGATAGAAACAACACCGAGTACAATGTAAGTAACTACAACTGCGTTCTCTGGGTCACTGGCTTTGCCTCCAATAGCTCCGGTTACAATACCCTTACCTCTCTGGATATGCAGATTATCAGGGACCTCTATCTACCCTCAGACCCTGCACAGCACACCTTTATTCTCATTGGCAGAGAAGTGCTGGGAGATAGCGGTGTTGCAAACACAGCCTTTATGACACGGGTAATGGGTGCCGCAACTGCAGGAACAAAATACACGGACGGAGTTGGGAAAGTAGTTTATGGTGTGAGAGAGAGTCCTGTCACCAATGGAATGAGAGTTGAGTACACAAATGGAACAAGCTTCCCATGCTATGCCTACACAAAAACCGCCTCTGCTATACCTCTGTTCTGGGCAAATGGCACCACTTATTGGGAGAGAACAACGGATTTGGTGCTGGGCACTGGTGTGAAAGACCTTTCAGGCTGGCACTCCGCATTCCTCTCCTTTGACCTTTCCTACACCACAAACTTCTCGCTTGTGAAGGAAATCCTGTTTAACCTTATCCACTGGGGAGGTAGAGTTGATGCCCTGCCAGAGCTGAGAGTAACACCACCAGACATTTATGCGGCTACAAATTCAAGACCATACATAATTCTCCCTGAGCTCAATCCCCAGATTGGCGCATCCTACATTCTCAAGGCAAACATCACTAATGTTGGTGGTTTGAGTGGAGATGTGATTGTTCGCTTCCTTGATGGTGATACAATAATTAACTCGGTTAACATCCATGTGCCGGAAAGCTATGCAGATGCCTCAAACAATGTTTACAATGGCAGATGCGTGGCTGAGATAATCTGGACACCTCTGTATGCTGGCTATGAGAGAATCTCGGCTGTAATTGACCCGGACAATCTCTACGCTGGTAGCGAGAAGTTGCGGGAGAACAACATTGCGAGCCAGCAAATCCAGGTTTTCTTCTTCTACGATGACATGGAAGTGCCAGAGCGAACTGCAGAAAACTGGAACCATGATGCAACACTGCTTAATATCAATGGCGAAAGCCCGCTTGATTTTCTTGCCAGGAAGGATGTGAGCACGAGGGTGATTGGTGACTGGGACTGGAATTTGAGCGGATGCAGGGATTTCAGTGGTGTTACTACATATAATGGCAATGGCACCTATCTCACAAACAACGCAGCGGTGCTGAACTACACAGGTGGTGCAGCCCACACTACACCAACTGCGTACTGGTTGCCCGAGGTGCCGATGATGGAAGCTGGACAGAAGAAACCCATTGACCTGATAATTGTATTTGATGTATCCGGAAGCATGAACTGGGATAACCCGCCAAGGTTAACTGCTGCAAAAGCTGCAGCGAAAGCTGCTGTAGGAATGTTAGAATCCAATGACAGAATAGCAATAATAACATTCTCATCGGGCGTCTCTCGGTATATCCCATTTACATATACCACACCAGCAAATAAAACAACAATAAACAATAGCATTGATAGCATCACGGCCAGTGGTGCAACCTCTCTGTTTGATGCAAGTTCCTATGCCACATACTATATGGACACAGAGGGAAGACCTGATGCTGTAAAGGGCATAATTTTCCTCACAGATGGTGTGAGCAACGATGATGATTATACAATCTCCACATCCATATTCTATAGATATGCACCTGGCGGAGGTGGTGGCTATGAACCAGATGAGCCAGGGCCTGTGCAGTTCTATACAAACGGAAATGGTTTGTGCAACATGCCATATGATGTATTTACAGTTTCCATCGGAACCACGCCTGATGCAAGAATGCATGCAATCCCACTCACAAGTCCAAGAAATATAAGTTATGGAG
>JAWACX010000156.1:0-4449 GCA_038896575.1 Thermoplasmata archaeon | reverse complement strand
AGGGTTACTGAGGTAAGGCCAAGAATAATTGTAGCTGCCTTCAAATGCAAGGCCTGTGGGGCCCTCATCAGGGTGAGGCAGGAAACAGGGGACCTTATGAAGCCAGTCTCCTGTGATCAGCGCCAGGGCGGCTGCGGGAAACTTGCAAATCAAACAGAGTTCATTCTTCGTCCGGAGGAGTCAGAGTTCATAGACCAGCAGAAAATTGAAATCCAGGAGTACCCTGAAACTATGCCCAGGGGCGGTGTGCAGCCCCAGCGATTGATGGGGTACATTGAAGATGACCTCTGCGGCCAGATTTTTCCTGGAGATAGGGTGCAGCTTGGCGGGATTCTCCTTGCAATCCAGAAGACAAAGTGGAAAACCACAGAGTTTGAAATAATATTGAATGTGAACTACCTGAACAAACTGAGCAAGGAGTACACAGAGATAGAGCTCACAAACGAGGAAATAGAGGAGATTGAAAATGCTGCTAAAGACCCGGAGATATTCGATAAAATAGTGCGATCAATTGCACCCACAATTGCTGGAATGGAGGATGCAAAAAGGGCAATCGCTCTCCAGCTCGTTGGTGGCGTTCCCAAGGTTCTGGAAGATGGTGTCAGACGGAAGGGAGATATCCACATCCTGCTTGTTGGAGACCCAGGTACTGCAAAATCCCAACTCCTTTCATTTGTTGCCAGAATTGTCCCGAGGGGAATTTACGCAGTTGGGAAATCAACATCTGCATCTGGCCTTACTGCTGCAGCTGTGAAGGACGAGTTTGGTGAGGGAAGATGGACCCTCGAGGCCGGTGCCCTTGTTCTTGCTGATACAGGCATTGCATGTATCGATGAGCTTGACAAGATGTCAAAGGAGGACAGAAGTGCAATGCATGAGGCACTGGAGCAGCAGACTGTCACTGTTTCAAAGGCAGGAATTTATGCCACACTCAACACAAGATGCCCAGTGCTCGCGGCAGCTAACCCAAAGGATGGGAGGTTCAATCCCAACCGCGTGCTCTTCAGCCAGATAGATTTGCCAGAAACCCTCCTCTCAAGATTTGACATAATTATTCCTGTTCTGGATAAGCCAGATGCTGAGAGAGATGAACATATTGCGGCACACATCCTCAAAGCCCATCATCATGGTGAGGTTCTTGCAATTGCTGGAGAAGGAGAATTGCCAGATGTCAAGGACACAGGGAAGGATTTGCGGCCACCCTTTTCAATGAAATTTCTTAAAAAGTACATCTCATATGCCAGGAAAACAATTCCTGTGCTTTCGGAGGAGGCTATAAATCTGATCCGGGAAAAGTATGTGGGAATAAGGACAATGTATAAAGGAGAGGAGGAAACTTCTGAGGTTGTTCCGATAACACCGCGACAGCTTGAGGCTATGGTGAGACTTTCTGAAGCTGCCGCTAAGCTCAGGTTAAGCAAGGTTGTGAGTGTAGATGATGCAAAGCTTGCCGTTGATATTTTCATGAAATGTTACACGATGGTGGCTACAGACCGCACAACAAACAAGCTTGATGTGGATATGGTGACCATGGGAATTCCAAAGTCCAAGCGGGATGCGATTGCTGCAGTGCGGGATATCATCAAGGAGCTAGAAGCTGAGAACAGGGACCAGGGTGCAGCCAGGGAAGATGTGATAAACCTGGCACTTGAGATGAACATTAGCGAAAGAGATGTTGAGGAAGTCATTGAGAGGTTAAAAAAGAATGGAGAGATTTATGAGCCGAAAACGGGTTATTACAAGAGAATCCGTGAGTAAAATATACCTCAAGGTGCATAGAAGGGGTGCAGAAGTCCTGGTTGCTGCCTGTGATGCTTCCCTTGTGGGAAAGAATTTGAAGGATGCGCACTTTTCAGTTTATCTGAGCCCAGAGTTCTACCAGGGAGAACTGGTGAGCGATGAGGCCTTTCTCTGTTATATGCGAACTGCCACAATTGCAAACCTTTTTGGAAAGCATACAGTTGGTCTTGCCATAAAAGCAGGTTTCATTGAAAAGGGGAATGTGCTCAAAATTGCAGGCATTCCCCATGCCCAGATGGTGGTGATTTAGGTGCTCTGCCCAAGATGCGGGAGAACCGTTACCCAACTTCACTCCGGAGTTTGCATTGAGTGCCTGTTCAGCCTGAAGAAGCCCGTTCATCTCCCTGAAAAAATTGAGATGGTTATATGTGGTGATTGCGGTGCTCTCTTCATAGGCAAACACTGGGAGAAAATCAGGGGCGATGATGCACTGAGAAAACTCATCCAGCAGCACATAGGGTGTGCCCACGGGTTCCACTGGAAAGAGATGGTGCTGAGTTGTGAGGAATTGAATGGAAATAGGTTTTCCTGCAGAGTGAAACTCCTGGTTGAATATGAGGGGGAGAAGCATGAAATTGAAAGCCAGGTTGCAGTTCTCAGGAGAAAGAATGTATGTCCAGACTGCTCCAGAATTCATGCCCATGGTTACTCTGCAATAATCCAGATAAGGAGAAAGGGGAGGAAGATAGAGCCAAAACTGCTGAGGGAAATGGAAGAACTTGTGGGTTCCGAGCCATCAGAGATTGTGAAGAGGGAGGTGGTGGAGAACGGCATAGACCTTTACATTGCCGGGAACAACTATGCCAGAGCAGTTTGTGAAGAATTGAAGCAAAGGTATGGAGCCAGGGTGAAAGCGTCTCCGAAGCTCCACACAAGGAAGGATGGGAGGGATGTTTACAGAGTAACCTACCTTGTTGAACTTGACAGGTTTGAGGATGGAGACCTTCTATACTACGATGGAGAACTTTACACAGTGATAGATGAGAAGGGAGAAAAGTTGCATGTTCGAAGCCAGAATGGGAAAGAGAGGGCAGTTAACCGGGAGTTTCTGAAGAATGTGGAGATAATTGATTTTAAGATGCTGGAGGAGGTCAGGGTTGTTTACATGGATTCCCATGAAATTACGGTGCTGGATGAAAGAACAATGCGGCTTGAAAAAATTGAGAACATAGATTATCCAGCCGATGCAGAGAGGGTCTGGATACTCAAGAGAGAAGATAATATTTACCTCGTCCCCTTAAGGAGCGTGAAGAAGATGCGGGGTGATACAGGATGAAGGCCCATACCGAGTACCTCTGGTTCCACACAAAAAATAAGAGGGATTACATTAACATCACAGACAAAGTTGAGGAAATTGTGAGGAGGTCAGGGATAAAGGAGGGTTTTGCACTGGTCTCGGCAATGCACATCACCGCTGGTGTTTACATAAACGATGCTGAGAGCGGATTGATAAAGGATATTGATGAGTGGGTTGAGAGGCTTGCACCCTTCAGACAGGATTACCGACATCATAGAACTGGAGAGACCAACGGTGATGCCCATCTCAAGAGCCTGCTCATAGGCCATGAGGTTATCGTGCCAATAACCAATGGCGAGCTGGATTTCGGACCCTGGCAGCAGATATACTATGCAGAGTTTGACGGGCAGAGGGATAAGCGTGTGATTGTAAAGGTAATAGGTGTTTGAATTGAAAATAAACAGGAGTTTGGCGGTTATCCTTGCATTTGCTTTTTTTGTTTGTGCCTGTGGGATGCTTGGCTATGCAGTGCTCAACCTCTCGCTCCAGGACGAGATGCTGCCTCCAGATGCACCGCAAAGAAATGAAACAATGGGCACAACATGGCCTGCAATAAACATGAATATATGCTTGATTATATACTGGCTATTCCTTGGACTTGGCATTGTTGGAATTTTCTATCTTATTGCAACAAGAAGGGGAAGAGAGGTGATGAATGCCTTCTTTGGTGCATTGCTTGCTGTGCTTATTCTCATAGGTATCCTCTATGTGATGGCTGCTGGCAACACCCAGGAAAACACAACAGAAAATTTCACATCAAATACCACAGGTTCTGGAAATACACCCCTGCCTAAAACCTCAACAACACCACCGCTCGTCTCAATGCTCCTTGTTGCAGCAATGTTTGTGCTCTTTGCCATCCTCATAGCCACACCAATCATTTCCTACCTCTCCCTGAAAACCCGTAAGGGAGCAGCAAGGGCTGGAGAATTTAATCTGGAATTTGCAAGAGCGATTGATGAGGGAATTACATTGTTTTCCACAGGTGCTTCTGCAAGGGATGCAATTATCAGATGCTACAGGAGAATGACGGAACTACTTGGAAGGCATGGTGTAAAGGATGCCCTGCATCTAACGCCCAGAGAATTCAGGGAAGAGGTGAAGGCAAAAATCGGATTTGAAAGCAAAAACCTGGATGAACTTGTTGAATTATTTGAAGCTGCAAGATACAGCAGTCATGAAATGGGCGAGGCTGAGCGGGAGTCTGCACTTAGAGCCCTGAAAGCGTTGAGAAAGGAGGTGGGAGGCTGAGGGAGCAGAAACTCCTTGTTGCGCTCTTTTTCCTTGCACTGTTTTTTGGTGTGCTCTCGCCATTCGTTTACTATGCTCAGTACAGTGGTATTGTGCAACTC
>JAWACX010000155.1:0-4477 GCA_038896575.1 Thermoplasmata archaeon | reverse complement strand
CCTCCTTATCCCCGGATGGGTCTGTGATTGAGGGCTGGCAGTACAGGTCGCAGTTCTGGTAAAGGGGCAAAAGATTTTCAACCCCGAGTGAGCCAAAGAAGACCACATTCCGGGCAATTCCCAGGGCTCTGGCAAGCCTCTCAAGTCTTTTTCTCTCGCGACCATCGCCCACTACCCAGAGAACAACATTTTCCCTGTTTCTTATCTTGGACAGGGCTTTGAGGAGCACATGAATTCCCTTGCGATAGACAAGCCTTGCAACAACCAAAATCCTGAATTTTCCTCGTGCCTCTTCAATCCTCCTTTCAACGCTCCCACTCATCGCCCTGTATCTCCTCTTATTAGAATACCGCTCCAGGTCAACAACAGTTCTTGCCAGCACAATCTTATCTTTTGGCACTTCAAACTCCTCTGCAAGAAGTCTGGCAAAAAGTGTATTTGTTGCAACCACAAACTCAGTTTCTTTGAGAATTCTTCTTATCAAATCCCTGTTTCTGGGAATGTAAACATCATAGCCATAAACTGAACATGAGAGTTTTTTCCCAAGGACCTGCTTGCAGTACCATCCAATTATAAGCTTGTGGTCTGCAAAAAAGGCATGGATACGCTGACAATCCTTCATCCTCTCTGCAAACTCCAAGGCTATCATGAACTCAAATAGTGTTCTGGTTTTCAGAGCTTTAAGAAGGAGTTTGAGATACAGCCCGGGATTTTTCAGAAAGCAAGAAAATTGGCAAAAAATTGTTCTAGCTGGGTCCATGTAGTGCTGCTTCCATTCAGGAGGGGGCATGTAAGTCCCTTTCCGGTTCATAACAAAAAAGACGGTGCCATCTATTCCGTGCCCCAGATAATAGTTAATCTCGTTGAGAAGAAAGAGGGGAATCCCTCTGTCCAAGGAGGTGATAAAAGCAACCTTCATCAGGTGCTGAACATCCTTCCTTCTAATTAATTTTTCCTCACCACAGTGCACAGCAGAGCAGTGGCTAAAAGAAGGGGCAGGGTGAACCATTGCCACGCATGAACTTCACTTTGAGAAACAACTGTCACAACAATCCAGGTTATGTTTGTGTTTCCTGCAAGGTCTGTTGCCCTCGCATAGATTGTGTTGTTTCCAGTGCTGAGCGTGAGTGTGCCACTCCATGAGGATGTGCCGCTGCACAATACCCATGTAGTTCCATCCCTGCTTATCTCAACCTTCTGAATCCCTGTGTTGTCAGAGGCATAACCATAAACTGTGATGAGATTTGTGGAAATCACACTCTGGTTTGCAGGAGAGGTTATGGTTATAGAGGGTTTTACAGTATCACCTGCAACAAGAGCCATGGTGTATGCTGTGTAAAAAATAGAGGTGAGATTTTCCACAGCAGCGCGGATATGGGCAACAGTTAAACTCCAGAGCGTAGAATCATAGCCACGCATTCCGTTGTAGGTAAGTCCAGCATCATACTGTGATGTGAAACGATTCAGCATGAAGACATATGTTGAGCCAAGAGAGTACTGGTGTCCATCAGTGTCCGTAAAAGAAGCTGTGCTTCCATCATGGGAATTCACCCATTTTGCTAGCTCTTGTGTTAACGCTCCAACATCAGAAACATTATTTATTGTATAGTTCTGGCTGTTGAGGGCAGAAATGAGTGCCGAGATTCCTGCAGTGCCCCAATCAGCGGATTCATAGTAACCATGGTATGTTTCTCCCTCTGGGTCGTAGGAGGGATTGGAATGGTCTTTCAGCGTGTATTCTGTATGGCCATACTGCGTGATGTCTGAGAAATAATGGGTGAGCAGGCCAGCATAGTAGGCTGCATAATGTTCCTCCTTGCTCCATTTCTGGCTTCCGTTTTTAATATATAGGGTAAGGTATGTGACAAGGTTCTGGTAGAGTTGTGCCACCCTCCCTGGTGCGCCCTGGCTACCTCCTGCATGGACATAATACAAATGGTTATTCCAGTCCTGGATTGAGGAGTCCGGGTCATCTGTATAGGCGAGGTAATTGTCATGGGGTCCAGGCAAACTGGCACTCGGGCTGAAAGAATTCTGATAATCCCCACCATTCTGGATGTACCAGTTGGTTATCCAAGATGCCATCGTTGCATTGTAATTCTTCAGGTTCTTGTAAGCCATCTCTGCAATAACATCATGAACTCCATAATGAGGATAGGTGGAATTATTTGCAGAGCCATTGCCCCATGCTCTCACTGAAATTGGAAAACTCAGGGAAAAGAGGAGGAGAATGGAGAGCAGAAGAAGGAGGATTCGTTTCACAACTGGAGGAAGTGAATCCCTCTATTTAAGTGTTTGGAGAAAGGAATCATACTGGAATTTCCTTATTAGCAATCAATCTGTAGCCCCATGTAACACAGAAGGCAATTATTGACCAGGGCACCACAACCTTCACCGCAGTATAGTTCACAATGTGAATTCCAAGTTCTCCTTTGTCTGTGAAAAAGAGGGCTGAAATCACGAAAATGAATATGGTGATGAGAACCACAGCATCAAGCACAACACTTCTCGCTTGCTCTTTTCTCCCCTGCCAGTGCTTGGTCTTGTAGAGTAAACCTGCTGCACAAGCTATCAGCATCAGGATGAGAAAGGTACCTGCCATAGTTATTTGAGGAGCGTTCTTAACTGCAATCCTGAAGAGACAAAGCATTCCAGCAAGGAGTGCAACCAGAACCACAAGCCTGGTTTTGCTGAGAAATCCCTGATGTTTTCTCACAGGTGAAATCATCCTTGCAAAGTAAAATGTAAGCACGGCCTGGAGATTACCCCACCAGATTACAGTGATAAAGAAAAAGGAAGGCAAGTTCAGGCCGAGTGTGAGTGTGCCAGTAAACATTGCCCCGGGAATGAAAAATGCTCCAATTGAGCCAAAAATAAAGCCAGCAAGGAGAACCTTCCAGTCCCTGAGATTATATTTCTCAATGCAATACTCAAGAAGGGTAAAGTAGGGAAAATAAACCAAAAACAGAAAGATTGGAAGGAGGGGACGGAAACAGAGGTCATTGATTCCGCGAAGGGAATACTCGAACAACAGGTTGAAACCTGTTGCAAGCAGGATTCTTATCCAGTTATCCACAGCCTCACCTGAAGTAGGGTTTTCGCTGGTTCCATGCCATTTCAACCACAACCCTGAACTCTTCAAAGTCCTCCAGGACCTCTCTCAAGTTCACAGTGGGAGGAAGGAAGAGGCATGGTTTGATTCTACCTTCCGCGGTTATCCTCAGCCTGGTACAGTGATTGCAAAATTCTGGGTTTCCCATCGGTGCCACAATCTCCACCTGTGTCCCGTTCTCAAGGGTGTAGATTGTAGTGTTGTGAAGTGCTTCCTTCTTTGTCTTTGACTCCGCAATTCCAGACACCAGGTTCTCAATCTGGCTCAAGGACACATGGTACTTTTGATAAACTCTCTTTTCTTTCTCCTCGGATGTGAACTCAAGTTCAATAAACTGGAGGTTGAATTCGTTCGCTCCTGCAAAATCCAGCATTTTCAGTGCATGCTCTATTCCATCGTTCAGCCCTTTGAGCACGACCACATTCAGCTTCACCTCAATCCCGTTTCTCCTTGCCTCTTTGCAACCCTCAAGAACCTTGGTGCACAGGTTTCTGCCAGTAATAGCTTCGTAAATTTCTGGCTCTATGCTTGGACAGTTAACATTTACACGTCTAACCCCGGCAGCCACCAGTCCATCAACTCTCTCCTGCAGAAGGGTACCGTTGGTAGTAATTCCAGTCAAAATTCCCCTGCTGGTAAAGGCAGCTGCTATGCTCTGAATGTCATCACGGAGCAATGGCTCTCCCCCTGTTAACTTCACATTATCTATGCCGAGCCTCGCAAAATTCGCAGCAAGCATCTCAATCTCCCTCAGACTCATTTCTCCTTCGCCACCCAGCTGCCCTTCAGCATGACAGTAAAAGCAGGAGAGATTACATCTCGGGGTGAGTGATAACCGAATCCCTTTCAGTTCTCTGCCATAACCGTCAATCACGATATGCACAAATATACATAACGAATATAAGGGTTTGGGTAAGGCATTACCCTCTTGGAGGCCTGAGTTGTTGTTTGACCAAAAACATAACTTCTTCTGGTTTTTGAGTGGAGAACGCAACCTCTCTAAACCTTCCCTTTCTCAATAAAAGGACCTCCCTGGGACCTCCGATGACACTGTATATCAATCGCCACCTGCCTTTTGCTGTTGAGAGTTCCAGCCTTCATTCTGTGCCTGTTTTTTTTCGTTTCGCTTTCTTCACTTCCTCCGTCTCTCTGAAACCCTCCTCTCCACCCAGATACCTGCACAGATAAGAATAATGAGGAGCAAAGCAAGGGGTATTGCAAAATCAATTTTTTGCTCTGGAATTGCTTTGATGGCAAGCCCAGCCCCTGCTCTTGCCTCCGCATGACCCTCCTTTTTTGCAACCACCTGGAGCAACAGATTACCATCCTTCAAAGCAGAGAAGGAAAACACAGCCCTGCCCTGTC
>JAWACX010000154.1:0-4477 GCA_038896575.1 Thermoplasmata archaeon | reverse complement strand
AAGAAATGAAACCACTGTGTTTGGTGACCTCTGGGCCTACAACATCTCTGCAGATACATGGTCAAAAATCACATTCGCATCCGGGCCTGGACAGAGGTATGGGGCCACACTCACCTATCATGGGAGCAGTGGAAAACTATTGCTATTCGGTGGTAACAGTTCCACCCATCTTCTGAATGACCTCTGGGAATTCAATCCACAAACTAAAACATGGGTGAACAGAAACCCGGGTTCTCCACCTGCACCAAGATTTTTCCATGCAGTTGCTTATGCAGAAGTTACCTCAAAACTCTACCTTTTTGGTGGTCTGGGAGCAACAGGCGCTCTTTCTGATTTCCATGAATACAACTACACTGGAAATGGATGGAGAACCCTTACAACCACACCGCAGCCAAGGTATGGGCATGCACTTGGTTATCTCTCAGGGAATCTTATACTAACTGGAGGTACAGATGGTACCTCAACCTTCGGGGATACATGGAGATATACGATTTCAACAAACTCTTGGCAGAACCTCTCACCCTCAAGCCCCCTCTTCCCGGTTGCATTTCCTGGCTTTGCCTCATCAAACTCACAAATTCTCTTGCTTGGTGGCTTCAACGGTGGAGAGTACCCTCTGAATCAGTTCTTTCCATCATACACAGCAGGCACATTCACAACCCAGTCTGTTGATACCCAGGGGCAGGGAACAACAAACTTTTATCTCAGGTGGAATCCACCAGTGCAAGAACATGGAGTTCTCAAATGCCAGGTTGCTCTGAACAATGACAATACCACATGGAATTTTGTCGGGCCTGATGGAACTTCAGGCACCTACTATGAGAACGGTTACGGACAGCCAGTAAGCGGAAGCGGGAGGTATGTAAAGGTAAGGGTTTACTTCCTGCCTGAGAATGGAATTCTCTCCCCATGGCTTGATTCTCTCACAATTTCCTTTTCTCGTCCTCCGGGGAAACCAATAGCAAAAACACCATCAGGAATCCTCCAGAATTCCACACTCACATTCACCTGGGAGTTCAATGCCACGGATACAGACTATCAGACCGCTTTCAGAATTCAGGTGAGCCAGAACCCCAGCTTTAATCCAGTTTTTCTAGATACAGGGGTTATCCAGTCCTCAGCCCAACTCTGGATTTACTCCAGCATTCCGGATGGTGCATTTTACTGGCGTGTGGCCACAAGGGATTCAGAGGGATTGTGGAGTGACTACAGTGAGCCTTTACAGTTTACAGTTGACACCGTGCCTCCATCTGGAACTATAACCATAAATTCAGGTGCCCAGTACACTAACACTGCTGGAGTTTCTCTTGCCCTTACTTACACAGATACTGGTACTGGTGTGAGCAGGATGTGCTTCTCAAACGATGGCGTTGCATGGTCTGCCTGGGAACCACCTGTTCCCCAGAAAAACTGGAATCTTGAGGCTGGGGATGGAACAAAGTATGTTTACATGAAGTTGCTGGACAATGCTGGAAATGTATTTATTTGCGGTGACACAATTGTACTGGATACAGTGCCGCCAATGTGCAGCGTTACAATAAATAATAACACGGATTACACGAATACTGAGAATGTCTGGCTACAGGTCTCGGCTACAGATGCAACTTCAGGCATTGATGCTGTACGATTTTCCAACGACGGAAACACCTGGAGCAACTGGCAGGCCATTTCTGAAAACATCCCATTCACACTCACATCTGGTGATGGGCTGAAGCGGGTTTATGCCCAGGTGAGGGACAGGAGCGGGCTTACTGCAATAGCCTCTGACACAATCTACCTTGATAAAAGCCCACCGCCTACCCCTTCCTTCATTCCAGAACCTGCCTACACACCAGGTTACACAAATACAGTATCCTGGTATCCTGTGAGCGATGCTCTTGCCGGGGGTGTCTCCTACAATGTTGAGTGCTCAAGTACCCCTGCCTTCTCATGGGTGGCAAGTTCTGGCTGGATTTACACAACCTCCTACACATTCTCCGGGCTCACGGAGGGCTATACCTATTATTACAGGGTGAGGGCAAGGGATGCCCTTGGAAACATCGGGCCGTATTCAGCTCCTGTTAGCTCAACGCAGGATGCTACTGGTCCCACTATAACCCAGACCTTGCCGCATCCGCCCGCATATTTCCATCCTGAAAACATCTTGCTCTCCTGGAAGGCTGTGGACTATATATCCGGGCTTTCAGGAAGATACCACATTCAGATCTCGCAGGACCAGAATTTTGTGCTCTGCTCTGTGGATTCCTACATTTCTGGCTCAACTGGAAATCTGGACACAATCTACCATGCCCCTTCTCTTCCAGATGGAAGATACTACTGGAGGGTGCAGGCGGAGGATAATGCAGGGAACTGGGGACAATACTCTGAAATTCTCTCGTTTGAGGTTGATTCCACAGCACCGAGAATTGTTTGCAACAGATATGTTTATGGCTGGTATTCCACAAGCCCTGGAAGCGTGATTGATGTTGACTTTTTCGCAACTGGAAACTCTCCGCTTACACTGGCAAGATGGAGAAAGACAAATGGAGAATGGCATACAATCTTCCAGGGTGCCTTTTCAGGTTATACCCAAAACTGGGCAGTGGCATGGGATGAAATGGAGGAAGGGAATAATCAGGTCTTTATAGAGGTTTTTGACGGGGCTGGAAACAGGGCAGAGGGAGTAATATATTTCCTCAAGGATACTGGCCTCCCTGATGCAACTGTATCTCCGGATGGAGTTTTGGGTGCGGGAGGATGGTATGTTTCCGTGGTAAGTGCGGAGATTGCTGGCACCGACTCTGTATCTGGCATTGCGAAAATAATTTACAGGATTTTTGATGGAGTGCTATGGACACCAGAGCAGGAATACACTGCTCCTCTCAAATTCAATCGGACTGGAATTTACACCTTGGAATTTTACACTTTGGACAACGCAGGGAATTCATGCGAGAGGCATACAATTGAAATCAGGGTTGACCTTCAGAGCCCTGTTAGCTGGTGCGATGCTGGAAGTGGCTGGTATTCCCGGCTTCCTGTAGTAATAAATCTCAGCACGCAGGACTGGGGTTCTGGCGTTCTTGGAATTTACTATTCAGTTGACGGTGGTAGCTATACTTTTCAGAATAACCAGACTGTGGAATTGAAAATTGAGGGAGAAGGTTTCCATAGAATAACATTTTTCGGAGTGGATGTTGCTGGAAATCGTGAGATAGAAAAGAGCGTGGTGGTAAGGGTGGATGCAACACCTCCCGCAACCTGGCTTTCCTGGTGCCGTGAAAACGCAAGCGCAACAATCTTTCTGAACTCTACAGATGGAATCTCTGGTGTCTCACAGAGCTTCTTCTGGGTTTTCAACAATTCCACAGGAACTCCAGTGCTTGAAATCTCAGGAGGTTATGAGGGACCATTCAATCTCTCTGAGGGCATCTGGTTAATTCAGTTTTATGCAATTGACCAGGCAGGAAATCAGGAGGAGTGCAAAAACTGCACATTGATTCTGGACTGGCATGAACCATCCATAGAAATTTATCTCAATGAGAATGCCACAACAACAAACACAACACGGGTAAGAATTTCAATAAATGCCACGGACAATGTTGGTCTCACAGCAATTGCCTTCAGTGAGGATGGTTATAACTGGACCGCAATGGAGGGCCTATGCACTGAAAAGGAGTGGATGCTTGAGGAGGTTGAGGGCTGGCACACAATTTACTGCAAGGTGGTTGACATAGCGGGAAACATCAACATCACAAGAAAGAGTATCTACCTTGATTTCAAAACTCCTGTCCTCTATGGGTTTACTGTCAAGCCCTTGCTTGGAGGAAACACCAGTGTTCTCCTGAAATGGTATGTTTCAGAGCCGGTGAGAGCAAAACTTTCGTTTTCTGTAGATGGAGAGGGATTTGAGGTTATTGCTGAGAACATCACAACCACGGAACTGCCATGGACAGTGCCTGCAGTTAATTCTGAAACCTGTGTAGTCCTCCTTGAGGTCTGGGATGGTGCAAACAACTATGCAAGCATCTATTCAAATTTCTTCAGGATAGATTCCCTGCAGCCAGATGTTGAGAGTTTCTCCCCGGAACTTGCTGAGCCAGTGACATGGATTGAGATAAGGTTCACCGAGGAGATGGACAAGGAATCTGTGGAAAGAAGCTTTGTAATCCAGCCCTATGTGGCAGGTAAATTTTACTGGGTTGATAACAGAACGCTCATTTTTGTTCCCGAGGGGAAACTGGAGGAAGGTGCAACATACAGGGTGATAATTCGGGATGAGGCAAAGGACCTTGCGGGAAACTCCATGGCACAGAGAGTATTCTATATGAGCATAAAGTCCTATCTTCTTTACTACATTCTCATCCTTTTGATTGTGGCTGCACTGGTTGCCTCTGGGGTCTATCTCTACTTGAGGAAGCGAAAGAAGAGAAAAATGAGCGCGAGGATGTTTTAATGGGGTTTGCACACAGAGTCCACGGGATGTAGAAAAATTCTACAC
>JAWACX010000153.1:0-4490 GCA_038896575.1 Thermoplasmata archaeon | reverse complement strand
ATAGTATCGGTTATGCTCCCACCGGGTTGAATCTCAGTGACATTGGTTTCATGGGACCCAGCAATCTCAACGATAGCAGTGAGTGTGAACTGTCCTGAGCCAGAGTATGCGTGAACCATGATGTAATATTTTCCAGGGACTAGTTGGGGATTTGTGTTTGCATTCAGGACCACTTTCTCCTGGGCTGTGTTCGTATAACCCCTTGCATCATAGCTGGATGTTGTGGGCTTGGTCTCCCTTTTCACATAGAGGTCAAAATCAGCATTGTTTGGTCCTGAGAGAATCACTGTCAAGGCAGTGCCGCTTCTTGGCACATCCACTGAGAAATACTGCTTACTGCCTGCAGATGCAGAGCCAGTGTATGGAGTTCCCGCAGTCAGTGCAATCACATCCTCTCCTGAACTGCTTCCCTCAACAGTTGCGGAAATTGTGTAACTGCCAGAACCCTTGTAGGCATAGACCATCACATAATAGATTCCAGAGGGATTGCTCACCGACAGTGTTTCGTCGGCAGAGCTTGTGTAAGCCCTGGCGTCATAGCTTGATGTTGTGGGCTTTGCTCCCTTCTTTATGTAAAGGTCAAAATCCACACCAGATGTGTTTGGCCCGTCAAGTCCGATTTTTAACTTACTGCCAGAATTTACTTCCACCCTGTAATAGTCCTTCTTTCCCGCTCCTGATAAACTCCCAGAAAGAGAACTACCTGGAACTAAATCCCTTTCCACATCGTCAGCAGCACTATTCTGGAACATCACAGCACTTACTGCTATGCTCACACATGCAATTCCGAGGAGCACAGCAAGAATTTTTTTTGCTCTTTCACTTATTCCCTGCATTTCAGCCACCTCCAAGGTGTTTCCTGAAATTCCGAGATTATGGAAGTATATAAAATTAACTATTGTCTATAGTTACCAAACACCATTTCCCACTGGCTCATTCATCCGTGGTAGAGGTGCCATGCCCCTACAACGCCATCAATTATGAACTGCACTGCAACCCCTGCAAGAATAAGACCCATAATTCTTGAGAATGCAAGGATGCCGATTCTCCCAGCCCTGGCAAAAATTTTATCTGCAATTGCAAGAAACAGGTATGCAAGAATGCAAACAATTGCGATGGACCCAATTATTATTCCATAGCCCAATGGTGCGAAGTCAGTGCGCTGAGCATAGGTGACATAAATCATCACGGTGGTGATTGCCCCTGGCCCAGCAAGTAAAGGAACACCCAAGGGCACGATTCCTATTTCCTCCCTTGCAAGTGCTTCCTCCTTGTCCTTTTCCGTGATTTTTGTTTTTGATTTTTCACCCTGGAGCATCTCAAAGGCAATTGTGAAGAGCAGCAGCCCGCCTGCAATTTTGAAGGCATGGATTGTAAAGCCAAAAATACGGAAAATGTACTCACCAACCAGGGTAAAGATAACAAGGACTGTGAAAGCCACAACCACAGATCGAAGGATGATTATCCGCTTCTCCTCCTTTGTATAACCCTCAGTCAAGGAGACGAAGAAAGGGATGACTGCAAGTGGGTCAACGATGGCGAATATGCTTGCAAATGTGGCAAGGGCGAAGCCAACGATTTCAGTGAAGTTCATCAGGGGCAAAAGGACTGCGGTTATATTTAAATATGTTGTTATCTATTCTCCTTGTAATGGGCGTATGGCTTAGTCCGGATATAGCACTGGCCTCCTAAGCCAGCGGTCGAGGGTTCAAATCCCTCTACGCCCGTAATCTCTAAGGTGAAGGAAATGGATGATAAGGAACTTGAGGTAGAAGTGGCAAGGCAGCTGAACGAAGTGCTTGACCCTGAGACAGGGATAAGTGTGATGGAGATGGGGCTTGTTCAAAATCTGAGTGTGAAGGATGGAATTGTGCACCTGGTCTTTGTGCCTTCCTCACCATTCTGTCCTCTTGGTGTGAGAATTGCCTTTGACATAAAGAACAAGGTCAAGGGGATTGCTGGCGTGAAAGGCATTGAGATGCGTGTTGAAGGCCATGTATCAGCAAAGGAAATTACTGAGCAATTGAAGAAGGATTAAGATGTTAACTGGCATTTGCCATATCTGTCACAGGCCTGCACTCAGAACCTGCAAGCTTTGCGGGCTTCCCACCTGTGAGCAGTGCTTAAGAGGGGAAATCTGCATCACATGTTATTCTGGAAGAACCATTAAAACGGATGTTCAAAGAATGCCCTGAACCCTTTTATCGCGGAATAAACATCCGCTTTCCCAACAATTTCCACCGGCGCATGCATCGCAATCAATGGGACACCTGCATCAACTACATCCATTCCTCTTGTGGCTAAATATCTTGCGACTGTGCCACCTCCTCCCTCATCCATTTTTCCGGAATTACCGAATTGCCAGGCAACACCTGCCCTGTTTAAAATCACTCTCATCTCGTGCAAAAATTCTGCATTTGCTTCATTTGCACCCTTCTTTCCACCATGGTATGGACCCCTTGTGAGACACATTCCCCGATTTAAATACACTGCATTTGTGGAATCATAGACCCCTTTGTAAATTGGGTCCACGCCTGGCTTTACATCTGCAGAGATTGCCTTGCTCCTGATAAGAGCTTCTGTAGCCTCCTGGTCACAGGCATGCCCTTTCTCAAGCCAGATTAATTTTTTCACCAGATTTTCAAGAAACATGGAGGTAACTGATGTGTTTGTGTCGCTCCCGATTTCCTCCTTATCCACAGCATAGGCAATGCAGCTTCTCTCTGGCCTCTTAAGCCCAAAGAGGGCTTCAATTGAGGCAAACACGCAAACTCTATCATCAAGACCATAGGCAGCAATCAAGCCCCTGTCAAATCCGAGGTATGCAGGTTTCCAGGCAGGCACAAACTCAAGCTCCGCAGAAACAAAATCTTCCTCTGTAATTCCATATTTTTCGTTGAGGATGCGGAGCACATTCAGTTTGAGTGGAGATTTATCCGAATCCTGGGGAATGCTTCCAGCCAGCACATTCAGTTCCTCCCCCTTTATTCCCTGGAATAACTTTCTCTTGCCCTGAACATTCTCGTCAAGATGCGGAGGAAGGTCTGGAATCATGAAGAAAATTCCCTCATTCTCGCCAATGGAAACCTCTACTTTCTTTCCAGATTCCAGCACGAAAACACCTCTGAGTTCAAGGGGAATTGAAACCCACTGGTAGTTCTTGATTCCACCGTAGTAGTGCGTATCAAGGAAACAGAGTTCCGCTGCAGCGTCCTCAACAAGGGGCATCTGTTTTAAATCAAGTCTCGGGGCATCAGTGTGCGAGACAATAAGGTTCAGGCCTTCCTCAAACCCTCTGCGTCCTACGACAATCAAGGCAATGCTCTTCTCTCTGTTTATCGCATACAATTTCATCCCGGGCTTAAGCTTTGAAACTTTGGTTATCTCAATAAACCCCTGCATCTCCGCAATTTCCCTCACCTTTGCAACCACCTCCCGTTCTGTTTTTGCCTCTAAAAACTTCAGCAGTTTTTCACCAGTTCCCTCAACCTCCTTTACCTCATCCTTCTTCAGTTTCAACCACAGATTTTTCTTCTTAATTTCCAATTCTTTCTTCCTTTTTCTGGCCATTTCAATCACCAAGTTCCCTTACAATTTTATCCACAATTTCAGGAGCAACACCCACATAACTCGCTGCCTCAAATATTTTACCTGCCTCCTCCCTGCTTAAAATCTGCCTTTCCACGAGCAAATCCCTGAGGTGCCTTTTTTCCGCCCGTGCCTCCATTGAAAGTTTTCTCAGGAGTTCATGTGCCTCCTGGCGGCCCATGCCTTTCCTTGTCAGTTCAATCATCACACGCTCCGCCATCACCAGCCCCTGTGTGAACTCTATGTTTTTACGCATCTGCTCTGCATTCACAATCAGTTTTCTGAACAGAGAAATGGTTTTGTGAATAATGTCGTCACAGAGAACGAATGCATGGGGAATTATGAATCGTTCTGCAGAGGAGTTTGTGAGATCACGCTCATGCCACATCAGATTGTTTTCAAAAGCAGGAAGCACAAGGGCCCGCACAACTCTTGCAAGCCCGCAGATGTTCTCTGCCATCACCGGGTTTCTTTTGTGTGGCATTGTAGAACTTCCAACCTGCGTTTCCTCAAAATACTCCGAGGCTTCATTGATTTCTGTTCGCTGAAGGTTCCGGATTTCAGTTGCAAATTTTTCGCAGGTGGTGGCAATGTTTGCAAGAAGACAGATAAGTTCTATATACCTATCTCTACCCACAACCTGCGTGCACCCATTTTCTGCCCAGATTCCAAGCTTCTCCATCAGTTTTTCCTGGATTTTGAGAGCATTTGGTCCGAGGGCTGCACCTGTTCCAACAGCCCCGAGAAGTTTTCCAACACAGAATCTGGGTATGCCTTGTCGAATCCTCTCTTCATGTCTTGCTATTTCCGTAGCAAAGACAGCCATTTTCAGGCCGAAGGTGATGGGCAGAGCATGCTGTCCATGGGTCCTTCCAATCATTACAGTATCTCTGTGCTCTTTT
>JAWACX010000152.1:0-4559 GCA_038896575.1 Thermoplasmata archaeon | reverse complement strand
CGGGTAACTCGGGGACTGAAAAAAGAGCTGTGAAACTTCCCTTATCGTTAGTGTATGCAGTTGCCAGGTAGGTTGAGTCCATTGTGAGGTTTACCTCTGCAGTTTGAGCAAAACCAGTGCCTTCCACCGTTACAATGTCACCATAACTTCCCTGCTGGGGGCTGAGTGTGATGTGTGAAAGAACCAGAAACTGGACACTTGCAGTATTTCCATTCTCATCAGTTCCTGAGAGAATATGATAGCCACCAGTGAGCTCCGGGATTTGAGTAGACTTCTGGGCGCTTCCAACATTAGTTGTAGGAACAGACAGCCAGGGGACACCATCCCAATAAAGAGTCACCCAGACATTTCCTGCGTACCCATGAAGTGTAACTGTAACACTATCTCCTACATAGCCACTGTCAGGGGAGATTGTGAGGGAGGGAATCACAGTGAACTGGGCTGTGGCACTATTTCCAGATATATCCCGTGCCAGTACTGTATGGCTCCCCGCAACGGACTGAGGTATTGTTATAGGGACAGAGAATGTGCCTGTAGGGGTTGTCTGTGTGGCTCCAAGAAGGTTTCCAAAATTATCCCAGTAAATACCAACCCACACACTAGAGCCAAAACCAGTGCCATTCACAATCACCTGGGTTCCAACGATGCCTGTATCCGGAGAGAGTTCAATTGCCGGTGCTCCTGTGACACTCTGCGGGAAAAGGCTGAGCAGACATGCAATTACTGCTCCTATCCCAAAGATTTTGCGCAAATTTTTCAACATCCAGACCACTCCTTAAATATCTCCATGCTACACAGGAAGGTTGAGCAATATAAATTTTTTTCTCTCGCACCAAGAAAAACTTAACCAGTGGGTGCTAAGTTGAAGGGCTTTGCCGGGCTTAGAAAGTTATATCTGTATTGAGTTCTTCTCTGTTGTATGGCGCTGATAGACGGGGCAAGGAATGTACTCCGGAACTGCCTGGACATAAAAAAGGGGGAGAAATTGCTGATTATCACTGATACTGAGAAAGAGAAAATTGCAGAGGTTTTTTTTGAGTCAGCCCAGGAAATAGGTGCAAATGTACTCTCACTTTTGATGCCTGTTGCTGCGAAGGATGGAGTAGAGCCCCCGGATTGTGTTGGAAGAATGATGATGGATATGGATGCAATTATAATCATGACAAAGTACTCAATGACCCATACAGCAGCCAGAAGAAATGCAAACAGAAGGGCAAGAATTGTAAGCATGCCTGATGTACCCGCAGAATCCGTGAGCAGTGGTGGAATTACTGCAAACTATCTGGAGGTGAGGGCGATTCTCAACGCCCTGAAGGAAAAATTTGCGAAGAAAAAAGAGGTGAAAATTGTTTCTGAAAAAGGGACAGAAATTGTGTTGAATTTTACAAAGTACAAATGGATTGACAGGGATGATGGACTCTGCAGGAACCGTGGTGATTTTACCACACTCCCTGCAGGCGAATTTTTTGCAGCACCAGATGAGAAAACTGCAAACGGAAAAATTGTGGTTGACGGCTCTTTTGGAAAATTGCTCCAGGAACCAATCACCTTTACTGTTAAAGATGGATTTGTTGAGAGTGCCAGCAATGGGGACATACTCAAGGCCATGGATGCCTTCGGGAAAGCAGGAAGAAACATTGCAGAGGTGGGTATTGGTGTGAATAAAAATGCGAAGCTGATCGGGCATCCTCTGGAGGATAACAAGGTTTATGGGACAGTCCATATCGGGTTTGGAGATAACTCAAGATACGGGGGGAAGATAAAATGTGGATATCATGCTCATGGCGTTATCCTGAAGCCAACTATTTTTGCGGACGGAGAAGTTGTTGTGGAGAATGGAGTGATAAAACTTGAGCGGAAGAAATGAGCACTGAGGCCTATTTCCATACCTTTATTCTGTTCCCGCATTGAGGGCAAACAAAATCTGGATTTTTGTACTCCATCCGCTTTCCACATTTCTGGCAATTTGTGTGCTTTGCAAAGTGGTGGAGCCAGGCATCAACCACATCCTTTATCTCTGCACCCCTCAGTTTCTCAAGTGCCTTTTTCTGCTCCGCATTCTCCACAATTCCAGCAAGTTTTTCAATGTCTGGCCTTGCCTCAATTTTTCCAGCCTTTACCCTTGGAGCAGGGAAAAACATTGAGATAAACACACCTGCAACAAAGCCACCAACATGGGCGAGATGGGAAATTCCATCATTGAAACCTGCAAGCGAAAAAAAGCTGAGCATTGTTTCTATAAGGAAAAAGAAAAGGATTGCTATCCATGCCTTCACCCGCATCAGAAATACAGGGCCAAGAAACATTGGAATCTCTGCCCTGGGATGCCTTATCAACATAGCACCGAGAACACCGCTCACAGCACCGGAAGCACCTATTGCAATGGAGTATCTTCCGAAGTTCAGCATTGTATCAAAGAGAACACCAAAAACCATTGCGCCAAAGTAAACCAGGGCAAGCCGATTGAATCCTTCGCGCTCCTCAAACGCCACACCCACAAAGAAAAGGACAAGCATGTTCCCGAGGATGTGGTAGAGCGAGCCGTGGATGAATGCATGCGTGAAAACTTGATAAACCCAGGTTACTGAAACTCTATACTGGGGAAAGGCGAGGGAGTAGCAAAGTTCATAAAAGAATGATGGCATGAAGGTTGCAGTGAAGACAAGGAGAACAAAGGCCAGTAAGTTTGCGAGCACGAGTGCAAGTGCAAGATTTGCCTTTTTTAGGGCTGAATAGAGAATTGGAAGAAAAATTGCAGCAAAGAAGAGGAGAAAAACAATCATTTCTTTCGTTTGGCAAGTTCCATCTTCCGCAACTCAGCCCTCTTTATTTTCCCGCTCACTGTTTTCGGAAGTTCCTTCACAAACTCAATCTCTCTCGGATACTTGTAGGGTGCGGTCACCTTCTTCACATGCTCCTGCAGTTCCTTCACAAGGGCTTCAGAGGGTTCGTAGCCAGGCTTCAGAATCACAAATGCCTTTACAATCTGACCCCTCATTTCATCAGGAACCCCGATAACTGCGGACTCTGCAACCGCTGGATGCTCCTGCAATGCGCTCTCAACCTCAAAAGGGCCTATTCTGTAACCGCTGGACTTTATCACATCATCTGCCCTGCCCACAAACCAGAAGTAGCCATCACTATCCTTGTATGCTTTGTCTCCTGTGTAATACCAATCGCCTCTGAAGCATGACTGGGTTTTTTCCTCGTCCTTCCAGTAGCCCTTAAAAATCCCTGGTGGATGGAAGGGCTTCACCTTGACTGCAATATTTCCTTCCTCTCCAACCGGCAGAATATTTCCTTCATCGTCCACGACCTCAACCACATGTCCCGGTGTTGGCTTTCCCATGGACCCATACTTTATTGGCAAACATCTGAAGTTTGAGAGCAGAGCAACGCTCTCGCTCTGTCCGTAGTAATCATAAATATCCAGCCCGGTAGCATCCTTCCAGACCTTTATCACCTCTGGATTCAATGGCTCTCCAGCACTCACGCAGTGTCTCAAACTGCTCAAATCATACTTTTTCAGGTCCTCAAGAATTATCATTCTGAACGCTGTTGGTGGTGCACAGAACACAGTGGGCCCAAATCTCTCAATGATTTTCAGCACAGTTCCAGCGGAGAATCTGCCCCTGTGGTTGTGTTGCATCACAGTGGCACCTACAATAAACTGGCCAAAAAGTTTGCCCCATGCGGTCTTTGCCCAGCCTGTGTCTGCAATAACCCAAATAATGTCATCTGGCTTCAAGTCCTGGCAGTATTTTGCAGTTACTGTGTGGCCTATTGCATAAGCCTGGGTATGGAGCACCATCTTTGGATAGGATTCTGTGCCAGAGGTGAAGTAAATGAGCATCGGGTCATCAATTTTTGTCTCCTCAATCTTACCCCTATCCAGTAACGGTGAAAGAGCGGGAAATTCCTTATCCCAGCAAACCCAGTTTTCCTCCTCAATCCCAATTCCAATAACCTTCTTCAGCGAGGGGCACTTGTGCTGCACCTCCTTTATCTTCGGTGCATTTTCCTTGTCAGTCACAACATACTCTGCCTCTGCCTTTGTGATTCTGTATTCCAGGTCATGGGCAGTGGAGAGTGTGGGTGTGGGAATTACAATCACTCCAAGCTTTATTGCACCGATAACAGCATAATACCATTCAGGTATCTGCGGGAGGATTATGAGAACTTTCTCCCCTTTCTTTGCCCCTATCTTCAGCAAGAGGTTTGCAAATCTGTTTGTCTCCCTGTTGAGTTCCCAGTATGTCAGCTTATGGGCATCCGTGCCCTCGCTGTTCACAGTTATCAGGGCCACCTTATTCCTGTCACTTTTTGCACGGGTTTCAATTACATCAAACCCAAAATTGTATTTTTCTGGCAATTCCCATTTGAATTCCCTGTATTCCTTCTCATAATCCTTCATGTTTGGCTCCACCATTTGAACACCTCTGCAAGTGAGGAGAAAGCAAAGGTATATTTAGTTAGCGGTGGGATTGGAAAAGTGTGTTATCCCCGAAAAATTTCGCCGTAATCTTTTAATTGAAAAAGAGATTAAAGGCATGAAACTC
>JAWACX010000151.1:0-4612 GCA_038896575.1 Thermoplasmata archaeon | reverse complement strand
CATATAAAGCAGATGCACATACTGGGAAGCATGGACACACCGTTCAGCAGCTACTGCCATGTTCTGGACGAAAGTGGCTCTCCAGTTGTCACCACAGTTACCGTAACCAATATTGTAACCAACCAGACACTGAATACTACAACAGATAGCTCTGGCTATTATGAGGTGGAGCTTAACGAGCTGAATTTTACGAATACAGATGAGATTTGGATAACCCTCCCATATTTCGGAGTTACACAGAGCCTTGTCATAGATGATAGAAACACAAGTGCAGAGATAACATTTGCTGTATCCGGAACGGGTGAGCAACCACTGCTGCTGCTCCTTGCGCTCTGTTTCCTCATCGGGTTTAGAAAAAAATAAGTTATGGAAGTGTATTATGGAAGATAGAGTATGAGGCCAGAAGATATATTCATTGGGTGCTGCGGATTCCCAGTCGCTATCGAAAAGTACGCCAGCACACTAGGTGCCGTAGAGACCCAGCAGACCTTCTACAGGCTGGTCCCTGAAAAAACAGCCCGGAGCTGGTGGCAGAAAGCAACGAGTGTGAAACCAGATTTCCATTTTTCAGTGAAAGCCCACCAGTTCATAACTCACAGGCCTGGAAACACCTATGCAAAGGCAGGAATTGTTGTGCCTGAGGAGAAAAGGGAGAATTACGGGGATTTCAAGCCCACTGAGGAGGTTCTCAGCGCCTGGGAGCACACCCTGAAAATTGCAAGGGAGCTGCATGCTGACGCAATACTCCTTCAGTCCCCACCTACATTCAGTGAAACCCCTGAGACTGTAGAAAATCTAAAAACTTTTTTAGATAGGGTGAGAACAAAGGAGTTCCTTGTATTCTGGGAGTACAGGGGGAAATGGACCGAGGAAACTGTAAAGGCAATCTGTGAGGAATTTGAAATCTACCACTGTGTTGACCCGACTAGAAAGAAGCCAGTTACAGAAAAATATTTTTACTTCAGGTTGCATGGAGGAGAGAGATATAGGCACATCTACACCCAGACGGAACTGGAAAAACTTGCAGAGGAGGTGAAAAGCCTGGACGGAGAGAAAGTTTATGTGTTCTTCAACAACAGGAACATGTTCAATGATGCTCAAAAATTTCAGGCACTGATAAGATAGGTTTTATGCTTTTCCAGCTCTCTGGAGGATGATGAGTTCCTCTGTTGTGATTTTCTTTCCGCTCAGGAGTTTCTGGTAAATTTCTTCTGCCTGTTTATCAGCATCGCTCCTTGCCTCTTTCTTTGACTTCTGCCTCAGGGCATGGACCATTTTCTCAATATCGTGTATCTCCCGTATCTTTTCCAGATGTTTTCGATGCGCCTCATCAGCATCCAGCTTTGCCTTTACAAATTTTTCCTGGGCCTCGTCAGCCTGCCTCCGCAGCTCATCCGCCTTCGAGAAAAGTTCAACCATCTTCTCATGTTCTTTCTGGGCAATTTCCGCATACTCATTCACAAGTTTGTGATGCCTCTCCGCCTCCTCCCTTGCATGCTGGTACTCCTTTGTGAGGGCTTTGATCTCCTCATCTTCCTCAATCTCCTTCTCCCTCCTCCTTATTTCCGCCTGTAATCTTGCTATTGTTTTTATGAGTTCCTCTTCCTTCTCCCGGCTGAGCACCGATGTCATCTGTTTGAACTCAAGCTCTTTCAACTCTTTCTTCAGCTTGGCTATTGGATCACCATTCTTCGGCATCTTTTTCCGTTTTGCGAGTCTGATTTTCTCTGCAAGCTCAAATGTCCTCCTGTTCCATTTCTCTCTCTCAGCTTTTTCCTCTTTCACCTTGTTATTGTACTCCTCGCGCTTGTTTTTATGTTCGTTGGCAGCATCCGCAAGCTTCTTTGCCTCATTGTTCAGCCTATCTCGCTCCTCCACCCAGCGCTTAGCTTCGCTATTCAAGCTATCCCGCAACTGCCTGTATTTTTCCGCTTCTGCGTTCAATTCCTGTATTTTCTTTTCCAGGTCGTAAAGCACTTCATCCGCCATGCTGTTCCTCTTCAGAACTTTGCATAACTAATACCTACACTTATTTATAATTGTTTCTATCCCTGCCTACAGTCCGCCCTTACCTAACCCCTGCTGAGACCTTAGAAAATTCCTAAAGGTGGCAAATTCCCATGGAATCCCTTTCAGCACGGATGGGCCTCAGAGGTGTCAGGCTCTACAATCTCCCCGCGCTCAGAATCTCTCCCAGCTTTGGCATTCTCAGCAGACCATAATCTGTGGACCCTACAACCTCTGCACCCAGGTAATCAGAATAACTCAGGGAGGACAGGAGCACCTCTCCATCAGCTAAATCATGACCGTAGGTCCAGGGAGAGAATGCAGGAAGCACAAGGAATGAATTCTCTTTCCAGAGAAAAACAGGCATCTTCAGATAGCCCCCCACCCTGTCTGAAAGCTTAACTGCTGGATGTTCATGGCCAAGCACATAAATCTTGCCAATCTCAACGCTAAATTCTTTATGCCCATGGAGAAAAACAAAGTTTTTTTGCTCAAAACGCTCTGCAAATTTCACATTTTTCTTTGAGGTAATGCTGAGTAGAAAATTATCATGGTTTCCACGAACAATCCAGACCTCTACAATCTCTGAAAGATAATCAAGAATTCTCGGGACGCCTCTCCACTCCTCATCCAGATTCCTGGAAAAAGTATGTTTCAGGTCACCGTTAATCACAAATTTTTCTGGCCTATAACGCTCAAGGAGTTTTCCAATTCTCTCCTCCATCTCCTGGATATGGACATCCATTTCAATGCCCAGCAACCCGCTCTCAAGCCCGATGTGGAGGTCAGAAATTACACATGTTGAAAGGTTTTTCAGGAAAACTCCACGATGCTCTGAGAGGAAGATGCCATCACTGATCTCAATTTCATGCCGGAACACCATTGCTCTCACTCGCCAGGAACTCCATGAGCTTTCTATGCAGGCCCATGATGTATTCCTTTCTGTCAGCCATAAGAACTATATCCGAGACACTTGCAGCCACAATGTTGAATGCGAAAGGAGAGGGCATGGGAAGGCGGAGCATCTTTATCTTTATTTTACCTTCACCAACGGCATTCCAGTATTGAGTGGCATTCTCAATGTCCATGCTATCCTCCAGAATTTCCCTGTAGGTCTCCTTTATAACTGGGAAATCCGGAAACTTCTGCTGGAGCATCCTTGCAAGAATCTGGGCATCATACTGCTGGTAATGGACACTCTTAGTGTGCTCTCCATACTTCCTGAGAATGAGGAAGGAACGGACAGCCACATGCCTGAACCTCCGTTTGAACATCTCAGTGTTTCCAATAGCCTCTTTCACAAGTTGCTCAAGATTTTCCCTGAAAATTCCTGCAATTTCCTCCTCTGTCAGTTTCTCCTCAAGTGTGAGCATGAACCCGTTGTCGTTAACACTTACCCTCACACTTCCCCTTTTTTTGCTGGCAACCACACTTGCTATTGCCCTGCTTATGGCATCATTTGCCCTCCTCCCGATGAGTGAATGAAAGACATAGCAGAAAAGCCCATCTTCATCAACAAATTCCTCAACCACCAGTTCATTTTTCCCAGGGATTCGTGCAAACTTTGCCTGCTCGCAGAAATAGGTGTAGATTGCATTTGCTGTGGTTCTGTCAATTTCAAGGTGCCCTGCTATTTTCTCTATTGCTTTTTGTTTTTTCAAAATTCCCCTCATCCAGTGCCTGAACTCTGCGATGTGGAGTGCCAGATCATACTGAAGTGGGAGCATCTCAGAGAACCATGCGGGCACTGTGGGCTTCTTTGTTGGCTGGGGCAGGACAAATGCCCTCATGTTCCTTAACTTCCTGAACTCATAGGTTTTTCCTCCAAGCACAAAAATGTCACCGGGTGTTAATCTCTCCACAAATTCCTCTTCCAGTTTTCCAATGAACCTATGCTCGTTTTCAGTATAAACCTTTATTGCTACCTCATCAGGAATTGTGCCTGAATTCATGTAATAAATTGCTCTTGTCATCTTGCCCCGCCTTCCAAACTCGTTTCCCTCATACCAGATTTTCCCATAAACCCTCTGGCTCTCAAGGTATTTGTTGCCCGCAAGGTAGCGGAGCACACCTAGGAAATCCTCAAATTGGAGGCTAGAGTAGGGCATCGCCTTTCTTACCACATTGTAAGCCTCCTCCACATCCCACTTCTTTTCCAAGCTCATCCCCACAATATGCTGGGCAAGAACATCCAGGCAGTTTCTGGGAATTTTCACCCTCTCCAGTTTTCTTTTCCTGGCATACTTTGCAAGCACAGCACATTCCACAAGGTCATCCCTGTCAAGTACAATCAGCCTTCCCTTTGAAACCTCATGTAACCTGTGCCCGCTCCTCCCAATCCGCTGGAGGCCTCTTGTCACACTTTTAGGTGAGCCAAGGAGGAGCACAAGGTCTATGTAACCAATATCAATCCCAAGCTCAAGGCTTGTTGAACTCACAACCGCTCTGTATTTCCCGCTCTTCAGCCCTTCCTCAACCTCAAGCCGCACATCTCTGGAAAGCGAACTGTGGTGGGCTCCAATCTCATCTTCAAGGCACCCACTCACGCCATTGCCCATCTGCTGTTTCAGATGAAAAACAACCCTCTCTGTTGCACTCCTGGTAT
>JAWACX010000150.1:0-4669 GCA_038896575.1 Thermoplasmata archaeon | reverse complement strand
AAAAGCATATGGGAAGCCTACAACCCTTCACACTGTAACCCTTAAACGGCTTGGGGCATACAGCGGTGCCCTTAACCTCAAAGTGCTGGGAGAGGGAGACACCGAGGTCTCTGCAGGCGTTCTTGATGCAGGAGCAGAGAGGTTGGAGGTTTCAATTGGAAGGAACATCAGTCCAGATTGCTTCCAAGTGTTCAGAGTAGTTTGCAATGTCACAGGGGTCAAAAACAATTCAATAGGGGTGAAAATAGAAAGTGCAAGGGTGGATGGCACCATGATTGTGTATGGAAATCCGAAGCCAGTTTATGTTGGAATCCCTGATGGAATAATTGTTGATGGTGCCTTTGGTGACTGGCGAAGCATCTCACAGCACTCAGATCCTTTGAATGATGTGGCGATGCGGCCCGGAATCCTGCCCCAGAATCCAGACATAGACCTGAGAGCAACCAAGCATACTCGGAATGATAACACAGTGTATTTCTATGCGAAAGTGAATGGTAACAAGGTGCTTGCAGGTCTTACTCAAATCTACAAAGGGCAGGCAGGAAGCCCGGGAGGAGGGACTCCCTCACCCGTTGAAGAGATTGACACCTGTGACTATGCCTACATAAACTTCACATCGCCTGGAATTGGAAGAGAGTATTCAATCCAGATTGTAGGGAAGGATGGGGAGGTTACAGGTAAGAAGGTGCTGGAAAAAGACATTTTGGGTGTGGGATGGATTGAAAACAATGTATTGGGTGAGAGTTTGAACATTGCCTGCAGCGGCGGGGAGCTAGAGCTAGGGATGCCATTTGGAGAGGGAGAAATTACCGCTTATACTGTAGAAATGACAGATTGGCAGGGAAAAGATACTACCAATTTGATTTTTGTTAGCACCCAGCAGCCAGTTATTGGTTCTGGTTTCTTTCCACAATACACTGAAATCTTCAGCGGAATGGTTGAAGGTTTGTGGAACTACGAGAATGCCAGTGCAGTAATGGAATGGTTCACAATGGTTGAGGATTTCAGCGGTGATGGCACAGCAGAGGTGATAGTTGCCATCTGCAACAATACAACGAATACGCTGTATGTGGCTTGCATCTCAGGGGCAAGCAAAATCTCCTTCAATTCACCAACTATAATCTGGGGCTGGAATCAGGTGAACAACTTCGTAAGGGCAAGGGACTTTGTACTTCTCCTAGACGATGTAAACAGTGATGGAGTAAAGGATTTTGTGGTTTCACATGCTTCAGTTGGTACAACTGCAGTAAGGATAAGCATTTTCTCTGGTAGATCAGGCACTCTACTATCCAGCACAAACTTTGCAGCCAGAAATGTAAATTTCAACTACACGCTCACAAAAACGGTTGACACAAAGCTGCCTTCCCAGGATGGGATTGGTGAACTTCTCCTCGTGATGAACCATTCAATCCAGCAATCATATTTGGGTTTATTGACCTACTACGACAACTATCTCAGAGTGCAGGTTATAAACCCTGTAACTGGCAACTCAATCTGGGCATCACCTATTGATTTAGGACCTGTAAAGTTTCCAGTGCAACCAATAAATCCTTATCTGGTGCAGATGAGCAACGATGTCTCTGGCAATGGTTATCCTGACTTGTTTGTGGTTTCCTCTGGCGTCGGCTGGACAATTATTACACTTGTGCTTAATAACTCTGAGATACGGGTGTTTGACACTCAGACAAAGAGCTTGGTATGGTCAAGGACAGACCTCACATCCGGGATTGTGGCTGACTGCAGAATCTGGGATTTTACTGGGGATGGAACAAATGACCTTGCGCTTTCCAAAGGAAAACTGGACTTGAGTGGCACCTCTTATTACCTCTCTCTGAATGTCACCGAAGTTCTTTACGGAAACAACGGAACCATTGTGTCAGTGCTTACCCATGATTGCACGGGCATATTCACAGGCTTGCCTATGAACTCGCTCTACTCCTTTAGTGCTGGGATATACTCTGGCTTAACCTTTACCCAGAATTTTGTTGACTTCACTGGAGACGGTGTGGCTGACCTGGTGCTTATCCCACTTGACCCAAGTTCTCTTCTGGGCACCAGTCCAAAAACCGTTGCCAACATAACCCTGATAAATCCCAAAGCAAACACAACTGTGTGGAGGTATGAGACAAACCAGACAATTTTGTTCGGTTACATTTACCCCTGCGATGTGAACGGCGATGGAATTCAGGAAGTTTACACCACACAAAATTTCCTTGGCAACCAGACAGGCACAGTTAGAATGCATAGCGGTGCCAACGGAAACGAAATCTGGAGTGTAGAGGCATCATGGAATGATGTCTATTGGGGAATGTTTCTTCCCAAGCTCCCCAGCTTCTCGGACCTGAATGCTGATGGTTATCCTGACTTCGTGATTACTAAAGACCTTGGAAACCAGGGTGAGGCCAGACAGATTGAGGTAAGAGCAATCAGTGGCAAGAGCGGGTCTTCTCTATATCAGTACCTCCATAATTTTGCATTTACACCCTATCCTGGCACAAATCCAGAAATATACACATATCAGTGTGGTGACCTCAGCGGTGATTCCCGCAACGATGTTTTCCTTCAGATTTTTGCGAATGTCTCTGCAAATGAATACACAGGATATGCGGTTGCCCTCAATGGAACTAACGGGGAATTGCTCTGGTACTGTACAAAGAATACATCTTCTCCGGAATCTCTTATCATTGCGGGTGGGATGCTCTTCGGGAATCTTCTCGGAATTTCCCGGGCAGAATGCGACTTGAACCAGGATGGGCTGCCAAACGATGCAATTGTGGTTTCAGCAGATGCAATCTTTGTGGTTTATACCCCAGAATCTGCAGCGCCCCTGGCAATGCTGGCGTTCATATGGATTGTTCCACTGGCGAAAAAAGCAGGCTTGGAATACAGGTATCGGAGAAGGAAACAGGAGACATGGTAAAAGGTCCAGCACTCAGTTCCTTCTCTGTCACTACAAGTATTAGAGAGAACAGAAAAAGCGCTCGGAAAGGGCAGAGGGTCACATCTATGCCTCAGGAGCCATAGGAGTGTAGGCCAGGAAAGAATATCAGATTGGCACATTTGCTCTCAATGCTGATTGATGTGAATCACAGAATTGCCAACCTTTCTATTTTCACAGATAGGCCGTATCCAGATATGGCCGAAGCCTTCAACCTCATCATTGCAAGGACAATGCCTGAGATAAAGCTCGGAAATGTGTGGCAGGTCATCGTGGTGAAGGAGGAGGAAATCAGGAAACCTGGTGAGGAGCCCGTGAGCATTGAGGAACTCTACAGATAACCTCAGTCTTCCCGCAAAAAACGAAGTGAACCAATAAATAACTGCTTGCCTTCCCGCTGCCCATGGAAAAATACAGGCTTGTGTGTGAAAAATGCGGGAAGGTCTATGGAATGGAGAAAATTTACAATTGCTCCTGCTCTGGACGCCTGGATGTCTTAATAAATCTTGATGGAATTGAGGTGAGAAAGGAGGAGGTTGTGCAAAGAAAGGGAAATCTGATTGAGAAATATTTTGAATTTTTACCTTTGCTGGGTGAAACAAAAACGCTTGGTGAGGGTTACACACCGCTGATAAAGGCCGAGCGACTTTGTGAAAAACTCGGGCTGAAAAATCTCTATCTGAAAAACGAGACAGTGAATCCTACTGGTAGCTTCAAGGACAGGCCAATTGTTGTGGGTGCAAACAAGGCCCTTGAATTTGGTGCAGAAGTTCTGGCATCAGCCTCCTCGGGCAACGCCGCAACCTCGCTTGCTGCCTGGTGTTCCAGATTTGGATTGAAATGCGTTACCTTTGTGCCAGTAGATGCACCTGAATCCAAGATTGCGCAATTGCAGATGCTGGGTGCAAGGGTTTACAGGGTGAGGGCCCGTGAAAAAGGCAAGGACCCAACTGCAGAGATGCTCTCGCTTTGCGTCAGAAAATTCGGCTGGCATCCAGTCCCCAGCTTCGGAAGTTTCAATCCCTACCAGATTGAGGGTGCAAAAACAATTGCATATGAGATTGCAGAGCAGATAGAGGCGGACGCAATTGTGGTGCCGGTTGGCGGTGCAGGTCTATTGCTGGGCACGCTCAAGGGTATCAGGGAGTATAAGGAGATGGGCTGGATAGAGAAGGAAGCACTTGTCCATGCTGTGCAGTCAGAGGGCTGTGCTCCATTTGTGAGGGCATGGAAGGAGAGGAGCGAGATAAGGGCATGGGAGAGGCCAAGCACAGTGGCCAGTGGAATTGCAGACCCCTACACCTGGGATGGAAATGCAGCATTGAGGTTGATGTACAGAAATGGAGGCAGAGCTATTGCAGTGCCAGATGCACTGATTCTTGAGGCACAGGAATTACTTGCAAAGTATGCGGGAATTTTTGCAGAGCCTACAGGAAGTGCCTCGCTCGCCGGGATAATTGCGCTAAGGGATGCAGGGATCATTCAACCATCGGATAATGTGGTTTGTCTGGTCACTGGCACAGGGTTCAAGGACCTGGATATCGTGAGGAGCAGGATGGGTGAAGTACCTGTGATTGATGTGGGAGAAGAAATAAAACTCTAAACCGAAGTTTCGCAAAATGATTTTTTAAGAGAATCTGGCTTTTTCCGTTTTGGTATGACACAAAACCAAAAGCTTATATACCTCCTCTCTATTCCTATTATCATGCATGTGAATGTAAGGAAATATGT
>JAWACX010000149.1:0-4726 GCA_038896575.1 Thermoplasmata archaeon | reverse complement strand
GTTAGGGAGGAGGGGAATAAAGCCAGAATTAAAAGGATATTTTCACAAAGAAAGGTAAAACATGGTTACATTCCCTCAACATTCCAAAGATTGAGAGGATGCTGGAGATGATTGAGATAGAAGAGGCAAAGATCAAAGAAATAGATAATGAAATAAATAGAACAAGTAGTGTTAATGAAAATATACGAATTCTTACAACAATTCCAGGTATTGGTTATTATTCTGCCACACTCATCTATGCTGAGATTGGTGAGATTGATAGGTTCCCTTCCTCAGAAAAACTATGTGGTTACGCAGGGCTGGTACCTTCTGCTCACCACTCAGGGAATAAAACTTCTCATGGGAAAATTACCAGAGAAGGCACATCATACCTCAGGTGGATACTTGCAGAATGCACCCAAATTCATGTACTCAAATACGATTCCCATCTCACAAGATTCTACAAAAGGTTGTGCAAGAGAATTGGTAAACAGAAAGCATTAGTAGCCACATCACGAAAAATGCTGAAGGTAATATACTGGATGCCAAAAAACAAGCAACCATTTATCCCTTTCCCAGAAAGGTTAGGGAATAACTTCGACGGTGTGCATGCAGGGAAACTGCGATGTGTTGACATTCCATCCCCTCTGGTTTATTTTAGAGTGGGAATGGATTTTTTTTATTAAAACTTTCTATGAACTTTCCGAAGTCATGAGCACACCAACACTTTTATATCCCGTTTATTTCCTTATTTCTATATGGAAAACCAGAAACATCAGGCGCTGAGCATAATTGTTCTTTTCCTCCTGGCATCAACTGGCATCTTTTATCTAGAGGGCACGACGCAAAACTATCTGGACCTAGTGAAAACAACACTGAGTTTTGCCCTAAAGGCCAGAGGTATCATCTTCAAGGAGGTCTCAGAGGAGTTGGGAGAAGTGATTGTGCTCTTCCTCGTTGACAACAGCGAATCTCCAAGGGAGGTAAAGCTGTTTACAGGGGTCAGTCTGAACCTGATAGTGGGGAGAAGCATGAAAGTTGGCTACTACAGCTACAACCACACAATCCCTGGCGGTACAGTAATTCTCGGAAAATGGAGTTTTACACTGACAAACTCCACAGAAATTGAGACATTCAAAGGTCTTGTGGAAAACCAAACGCCGGTTCAACTCAAAATGACTGTTTCGGCAATTCTCCTTGATTTTAAAAAAATGCTTTTTGTGGATAAAAAGGAAGAGGTGCAGATTTGCTATGGCTGAGATGAGAAAACTCAGACAAGGTTTCTGGGTGTTTCTGAGTACTCTTGCAGTTTCCCTGTTTTTAGCAAGTGCTGCAATCTCTATGTTTATCACACACGCTTACCTTTTTAAGGATGTATATACATTTCCTGTAAAAATTTTTGGAGGACCAGGGTTTGCAATTTTTGTAGCATCCTTTTGCGGAGGACTTGCATTGGCAATTGCAAATCCAGAGTATGATGCAAAGGGATTGCTCGGACTGATAGCAATCTCTGTATTTCTCACCTATCTTATTATCTTTATAATTCTCGGGCTTCCTCAAATCCTCTACAACCTTGAAGTTGCACATGCTTTCTGGTACGGGAACATAGGCAAGATTTTCCTGACATTACCAATACTTGCGTTCGGAGAATTTGGAGCTGTTTTCCTCTACCATGTGCTCACTGGCGAATGACCATCTCCATGAGACCTGTTTTCTCATTTTTCACCCTTGCCAGCTTAACTTTTTCAAGTTTCTGAATAAATATCTCGTTGAGAATGCATGTGGTAGCTTTGAACAAATGCCCTCCAATGAGTTCATGCTTTTCATTTGCAAGGGCCGCATGGAGGTGGAGGACGCCATCAGCTATTGTCCCCTTTATTGAAACAAGTTCATGCGGTTTCCTGTATTTTTTTCTGTGATACTCATTGCCATCAAAGTAACCAAGCTCAAAGTCCCTTAGCATTCCTATACCAGCAAGGATTACACCAGAGTTTACCTGCTCCGCTCTGATAAAACTCTCAAGAACCTCAAACAGATTTTCTCCATCCTCAGCCTTAAGCACAAAATAATTTCCTTCTTTTGCATACTGCATAGAAGGAGAAAGCACACGGGGTTAATAAAGGAGTGGGATTTTCTATGTAACTTCCCAACTTTTGAGTAATATGTATCTCAAGGTCATTAAGCTGTTTTCTCATGGATTTTGTTACCTCATTCAGAAGGTTCTGCTCACCCACTCTCACAACATAAACTTTGGATAGCTTCCATATGTTCATTCCGTTCATTTATTGCAATTCCTTTCTTTTTGTATCATTTGACCCATCAAAATCTCGTTGGGCCTGTTACGCAATCTCTGGGAAGTTAGTGAGCCTCGCATAAGCCCACATGTTTTAAATACTGTTTTTTTATCTCCCCCTATGGAGGTTTGGAACATTGGAGGAATTAATCGTTAGTGTGGAATTCACAAAAGAGCGGGAATTCAAGGCAAAAATAGAGTTCAAGAACGGACAGACCTCTACATTGAAAAGCAAGTCGCTGGAAGAATTGCTTGGTCTCGTAGTGGATGAACTCCAGGAATACTTTGACACCAATCTATAGGATGAATCATGCTTGACAAACGCACGGACAGAGTAATGCT
Source organism: Thermoplasmata archaeon (assembly GCA_038896575.1). GTDB lineage: Archaea > Thermoplasmatota > Thermoplasmata > Lutacidiplasmatales > SKW197 > SKW197. The sequence goes on along the minus strand of JAWACX010000149.1, from coordinate 2,112 downwards.
CTGGTTTGCCTTGATAGTTGGGATTGTTTCTGGAGTTGGGGGCTATTTCATCTGGCATCATCCAGTGCCCTCCCTTCTTGGAGGCTTTACAATGTTTCTCCTTGTGCTTGTAATCTACCATTATGCTGGCTGGGGGTTAAAGTGGAGAGGCATGGTATTTGGCATCTATGGGCCAGAGGAGGAAGATGAGGAATATTATGATTATGTTGAGAAGCACATAGACAGCAGCCAGAGAGGTAAAAAATGAATCTTGTGACGAGAGACCGAATTCTGGTTCATCTTTTTCTCTATTCCAGATACGAAAACGATTTTGAGGTGCCATATGCTGTAGCCCAGGAAGGAATTGCAGAAGCAGTTTATGCTCCCAGAGCCCATGTTTCCGCGGTGCTGAAGGAAATGCGGGCTGCAGGGCTTATTTATTCCAAACTTGCCCATGTGAGCAGGGGTTTCAGGAGAAAGAATGTGTATTTTCTAACAGATAACGGGAAGGAGAGGGCTAAACCACTAGTAGAACAAATCAGGATTGAGATGCCCGGGGAATGCGAGGATATTGAGAGCTTGATGCAGAAAATTGCTGGGAAAACTACGGAGGCTGGAGAAAGGAGAGGGATAGAACTGTTCGGGAGGGAGGAGGAGAAAAGGAAAGTGAGGGAATTTTTAGAATCTAAGGATGGGAAATTCTTTGTTATTTATGGATTGCCAGGTATTGGAAAGACCCACTTCCTCCTCCACCTTGCAGAATTGCACTCCCTGCCTTATCTGGATTTCCCACACCGAGTGAACTCACCTGCAGAATTTTACATTGCGCTGGCAAACGGGCTGGCGAGAAAGGGAAGGTTCAGGCTGAAGAAGTATCTGCAGAGAAATGGTTATGCACCGGAGGCAAGGTGGCTTGCAGTTGAGGAAATGAAGGGTTTCAGGATGTGCATTGACAACATCCAGAACCTTACCGAGGTTCAAGAGGAATTTCGGAATTTCTTCGGAGTAAATGTGAAGGTGATAGCGGGGGCTAGGGAGAAGCCTGGGTTTTACACCGAGAGGGATGTGGTATCCGGGGATGTGCTGGAAATTCAACTTCAGCCCCTTGCTAGAGATGCTGGGGATTTGTTGCTTGCAAGGGAGGGAATTGCTGAACCGGGTCTGAGGAGCGAGATTTATGAAAAGGCAGGCGGCCACCCACTTATGATGCTGATGCTTGCCAGAGGTGGCACAGTTGCAAACTGGCGATATCTTTTTGACGAGGTGTTCTCAAGGTTAAGTGATGGGGAGAGACATGCACTTAAGATTTTAGCACTTGGTGGTGAAGTTCCCGGGCTCTGGAAAGAACTGGGAATTGGAGAGGTAATGGGACTTGAAAGGAAGGGATTAGTTTACTGGATTGAGGACTCCTGCTATGTGCATCCAATGCTGAGGGAGTTTGTAATAGAAGCGATGGGCGTGCAAGAAAAGCAGGCAGTTGGGCTGGAACTCTGGAAATTGTTAGGGAGGCATAGAGGCTATACCGCCCTGAAGGCTGGGATGAGGGTGCTCTTAGAAACAGGGAATTCTGAGGAGCTTGCTAGGTATCTGGAGGAGAATTTCAATGAGGTGGCAGGAAGTGTTGAAACCGCTTTCCTTGAAACTCTATTTGAGAAACTGAGAACTCTGGAGAAGGGAGAGATTGGGTGCATGAGGGCAGAGATTGCACTTAGAAAAGGGGAATGGGAAAAGGCAATTGCGATTCTTTCTGGTTTGCCGGAAAAACTTCAGAGGTTCTGGGAGATGGAGAGAACATACATTCTTGCGAGGGCTCATAATATGGGCACAGACCATGCAGGAGCAGTGAAGATTGCTGAGAAAGGCTACAGGAGGTTTAGGCATCCCAAATTTTTGCTTGTGAAGGGCAGGGCACTCGCTGCCATGGGAGAGTTTGAGAGGGCAATGGATGTGCTTTTGGATGCACTTGCAGCAGGTGCGGAGCAGGGAATAACGCTTGCTGAACTCGGGAATTTGCTCATGGACAAGGGAAACCATGAAGGAGCGATAAACTATTTTGAGCGTGCCATAGAGTTCACGGCAGACGGTGCACTTAGGAACAAGATGAGAATAAATCTGGCAATTTCAGAGTTCAAC
>JAWACX010000148.1:0-4727 GCA_038896575.1 Thermoplasmata archaeon | reverse complement strand
CAGATGCCCATGAGATTGTAAGCAGATACTGAGGCGATGGACATGCGATTGTGCGGACAGATTGTGTATGGCGGTTTTGGCGAGATTCTGATAAGGGCGAAAAAGGATGCAAGGATTGAAATAGGGAGCTTGCTTGTTGCTGGGGAAAATCCAGCATACCTCTTGCAGGTTTATGACCTTGAATACGGAAGCCAGCTTGAAAAGGCGCATCTTGAGCTTACAAGTGGGTTTGAGATAGAGAACAAGGAAAGACTTGAGTTCATCGAGGAAGAAATCCAGAACTATTTGATTGCAAAGGCAAAAGCAGTGCTGGAGGTGAGGATGGAGAAGGGGGAGACAAGGGTGAGTGTGCCAAAAACACTACCAGAATTTTTTGGGACTGTTCATGAGGTCACAGAAGATTTTCTCTCCTTCCTGAGAAAGGAGAACCAGGACGGTGTGTTTCTCGGAAATTTGCGCAGTGGCTCAAGAATTCTTCCAGTTCCAGTGAGGCTTCCTCTTGAAGAGTCACTTACACACCACATTCTAATTTCTGCAACAACTGGCAGGGGAAAGAGCAATCTCTTGAAGGTGATGCTTGCAAGTATTCTGAAAAACAGGAATTGTGGGGTGCTGATAATTGACCCGCATGACGAATATTTTGGAAGGACTGGCAAGGGATTGAAGGATGTTGATGGGGCGGAAGAGAATCTGATTTACTATACTCCAGCGCCCTCAAACCTCCATGCAAAGAATGTGCGAACCCTTGTGGTAAATGTAAAATGTATAAAACCCTGGGACTTTAATGGCGTTGTTTCCCTCACTGATGCCCAGACGCAGGCAATGTATGTGCTCTATGGTAGAGAGAGTGAGGAGTGGCTGAGTATCCTGTTTGAAGCAGAACCTCAAATACTGGCTGGAGAGCTAGGGGTTGTTCAGGCAGATACGATTGCAGCCCTGAAACGAAAGCTCAGCTTTGCAATGGAGCGCTTTTATGGAATGGAAGCACGAACAATCTTCACCACACTTCCGGACCGTGGTTTAAACACAATATCAGAGATTGTGAAATTTCTGACTGAGGGAAGGAAGGTTGTAATAGATGCATCTACACTGAGCAGCGAAGCAGAACTCCTGCTTGCAAGCGCCCTTGCCAGAGAGATTTTTGAGGAATACAAAAAAAGGAAGAAGGACGGAATGCTCGAGGAAAGTCCAGTAGTTAGTATTGTGCTTGAGGAGGCACCGAGAGTTCTGAGAAAGGAGGAAAGCATATTCAGCACCATTGCAAGAGAAGGGAGAAAGTTCCGCATTGGATTGATCGGTGTGACCCAGCTTGCTTCCCTTATTCCTGGCGAGGTGCTTGCAAACATCAACACAAAGATTATTCTTGGCACAGAAATGGAGCGTGAGAGAAAAACATTGATAGAATCCGCATCCCAGGATATCTCCACAGATGCCAAGCTGATAGCAAGTCTGGAGAAAGGTGAAGCCCTTGTCACTTCCATTTTCACGAAGTTTGCAATCCCAATCTACTCTCCAAGGTTTGAGGAAATTGTCAAGGTAAGGGAAAAAAAGGAAAAAAAGCTCCTGATAGAATACTAAATTGTTAACACTCCTGGAATTTGTGTTTTTCATTTCACTTACTGAAAAGTATAAATATCTGAGATTGTTCGGTCTACTGATGTGTCAGAGCTTTGAAGAGGAACTTGCCAGGGCAATGGAGTATCATATGGCTGGAAATACCAGGAAAACTTTTGCACTGACAAGGAGAATGCGGGAGCAATACCCTGAAAAACAGAATCTGTGCAAGATTTTTCTCCTTGAGGGAGACATTTACTTTGACATCAACCGCTGGAAAAAAGCGGTAGAGCGGTATGCTGAAGCCCGGAAGGTCTGTGAAGACCCGGTGTCAAAAATAAAAGCAATGAATGGAATCGCTAGGGCATACTGGCGGCTGGGGAGGTACCAGGATGCCGTGGGAATTCTGGTTGAAGCTGCAGAGGAGATTGCAAAAATCAACGATAAAAAGCTCAGCGGGGAGAGCAACATAAACATAGGGAACATCTATCTTTCAATTGGAGATTACACAGGTGCAATCCGGCATTATGAGCTTGCAATTAAAACCCTCACCGAAATCTGTGAGGAGTATATGCTATCCAGGGCATACAACAACATTGGAGAGGCATACAAACTTTCAGGGAATGTTGCCGAGGCAGTTCACTGCTATCTGAAGGCCCGGGAACTCGGAAAGAGGTCAGGGAATATTCGTATCTGGGCATATGCAACAGAGAATCTTGCAGAGTGCTATGCAAAGCTCCACAATTTTGAAATGGCGAGAGAAAATGCAGAGGAAGCGTTGAAATACTTCAAAAAAGTGAAGGACACGATGATGATAGGAATCACCTACATGGCCCTGGGCATGATATTCCGTGAGATGAAGGAATTTGAAAAAGCAGAGAGGTACTTCAAGCGATGCTTTACTTATCTTAAAAAGGTTGAGGGGTATAATGATATAATCTTCACCTATCTTGAGTATGCGAGGCTTTTTATGGCAGAGGAGAAATACGGCAGTGCATTGAAGGTTCTGAGAAAGGCTGAGAAACTCGCAATCAAGATTAATGCTACAAATATGATTGGAGAGATAAGAAAAGAAATAAAAAAGTGCGAAATGATGGGAGAATAACTTGGAATACGGAGAGATAAAAACTGCAATGGAAATCGGTGCGCTCATAATGTCAATTCTCCTTACATTACTGATAGGTCTCAACATAAGGGCAAGGAAGATGCACATTTATGCCTGGACCGCTGCCTGGGGATTGATTTCGGCCAGAACATTTATTTCCCTTTTCGAGCCACTTCCGCTCCTTGAGGCCTTTTTAAGGGACTGGCTTATCGTTTTCTCTGACATCCTTTTCTTTATTGGAATCACAAATCTACTTGAACTTGACCTCTATTACAGGTATCTCATTCCCGGGCTCTTCCTCTTCATCCATACTGGCGTTTCCGGCATCCTTTATCTTTTCCTGGAAAGCCCACTTTATGGTGCCACATTCACAAACCTGTTTTCAAACCCCCTGCTTCTGTTCCTCATGTTCTATTTTTTCAACGAGGGAAGTTTAAGGACTGGAAACCTGGGGTTAAGGGTTATAGGAGTTGCTTTCCTCCTCTGGGGCATGGATTTTGCAATTTTTGGACCGCTTTACTATGGCGCTGGCTATCTATTCGCTGGTATGTGCGGCTGGACAATTGGTTTCATTGCCAGGGTAATCATACTCCTGGGCTTCATTCTTCTCCTTCCGAAGAAAGGTATCAGAAAAATCACTGTTTCTTGAATTTCCAGGTTGAGGCAATTACTTCTCGAACAACTCTTGCGGCAAGGGCTGCAGTGTTTCCGTTGTCCCAGGGTGGAGAAACCTCAACCACATCAAAGCCCACAAGCCTTGGTGCAATAAACTGAATTAGTTTTTTTATCTGGATTGGTGTAAGGCCAAATGGTTCTGGAGTTCCTGTGCCTGGTGCAAATGCAGGGTCTATCCCGTCAATGTCAAGAGAGAAATAGATTTTTTCGCATCTTAGCATGTTCATAGCCCTCTTTGCAACACTCTCAATTCCCTCCTCATTTATCTGGAATGCATCAATGAACTGCACTCTTTCCCTTGATTCAAATTCCTCCTTTGATATTGAACGCACACCGAGGCATACAACATTTTCAGGGCCAGCAATCTCAAAAATTCTTCTCGTTACACATGCATGATTGTTCCTTGAATTCATATAACTGTCCCTGAAATCAAGGTGGGCATCCACTATCAGAAAGCCTGTCTCCTTGAAACATTTTGCTGCACCTATGGTCACGGAATGCTCTCCACCGAGCATGATTGGAAATTTATTTGCTTTAAGGCTCTCTGCAGTGGTTTGCTGGACAATCTCAACCATCTGGTCCACATCACCCACTTCCTCCAGATTTCCAAGGTCGCAGAATGGCACATCTAGAAGGTCAAGATTATGCTCAAAAAGGAAGGTCTCAAAGTTGTAGGAATGCTCACGGATTGCATTTGGAGCAAACCTTGCACCTGGCCTGAAGGATGTTGTTCTATCAAAAGGAACACCAAAAATCACGAAAGCTGCATCTGCAAACTCTGCATTTGCGTCTGCAAATTTAAGCAATGAAGCCATAACTAGATTCTCATTATCTTTCTTCTGCCCATTGCCTCCACATACTGAATTTCCTTGCCTGTTTCTATCTGGCCTTTCATTTCCTCGTCAATCGGCAAAGTGAACTGTTCATAGGTCTGCATATCCATCAATTGCACCTCGTTGCCAGTTATTGCAAGCACCTGTGCACTTCTCTTGTCTATAACTGGCACCTGTACCTTATGCTTAACCGGGTAAACTACACTCCGTTTGGAGCCATCAAAGATTCCAACAGCATCTATTCTTGCCTTTGCCTCTCCATGTTTCCCTGGTTTTGAGGTCTGGATGCTCAGAATCTTGCAGGGTTCATCGTCTATTATGATGTATCTGCCTTCCTTCAGTTCCCTTACTTCTGCCTGGGTCCAACTCATGGTTATCCCTGTGCCCACATTCCCTGGTTATATTTTAAGTTTTCTGAACGCTATAGAGGTGGAGAATAAGGGTCATAAAGATTTGGGGTGCTAGTATATAAAGCAGCATGGTTCTATTCACAACTCCAAAACCTTAATTTATTTCTAAGAATTCCCTGAATAAAAACGAAGGAGGATGGGATGCATGGC
>JAWACX010000147.1:0-4731 GCA_038896575.1 Thermoplasmata archaeon | reverse complement strand
ATAAAGGCGGGCTCTATTGGTGAAAATGTTTCACAACTGGATTGCCAGTGAGTCCATTTCTCAGAGTTTTCACGCCCATGTTAATCCCAACATTTCAGATTACAAAAGCTTAAATCCTCCTGCACAATCTGCTCAAGCATGGTATTGGAGAACCTTGGAAATTCACTTCGTGAAGTGCTGAAGAAGGTGGGAATGGCGAGGGAGATCAACCCGGAGTTAATAAAAGAAATAGTCAGGGACATCCAGCGGGCATTGCTTCAGGCAGATGTGAATGTGAAACTCGTGCTTAGCCTTACGAAGGCAGTGGAGAAGCGGGCACTGGAAGAGAAGCCTGGTGAAGGGGTAAACCCCAGGGAGCATGTCATAAAGATAATTTACGAGGAACTTGTAAAGATTGTTGGGAATGCAAGGAAAATTCCTCTCAAAAGCCAGACAATAATGATGGTTGGACTTTACGGCCAGGGAAAAACAACCACATGTGGAAAACTCGCAAAATATTTCCAGAAACATGGGTTGAATGTGGCATTGATTGCAGGAGATGTGCACCGCCCTGCAGCCCATGACCAGCTCCAGCAACTGGCTGAGGCAACGAATTCTGGCTTTTACGGAGAGAAAGGAGAGACCAGGGCAGCGAAAATTGTGCGCGAAGGCCTTGCAAAGATGCAGAATTATGAGGTGAAAATAATAGACACCTCTGGAAGACATTCCCTAGAAAAAGATTTGATTGAGGAGATAAAGAGAGTGGCAGCAGTTGCAAAGCCAGATGAAATCTTTCTTGTCATTGATGCAACAATAGGGCAGCAGGCAGGCCCCCAAGCAAGGGCATTTCATGAGGCGGTTGGGATTACTGGTGTGATTATCACAAAACTGGATGGTTCTGCAAAGGGAGGCGGGGCTCTCAGTGCTGTTGCAGAAACCCAGGCACCAATTGTCTGCATTGGTGTTGGAGAGCATCTTGATGATTTGGAAGATTTTGAGCCAACGAGGTTTATTTCAAGGTTGCTGGGTATGGGGGATTTGCAAACCCTGCTTGAGAAAATCAAGGAAAGCGGGAGTGAAGAAAAGCTTGAGGAGCAGGCAAAGAAGATGCTAGCCGGAAAGTTCACGCTGAAGGACATGTATGAGCAGATGGAAAGCCTCACAAACATAGGGCCCCTGCAGAAACTCCTCTCGTTTCTTCCCATCGGTGGAAATCTGGATAAGAAGCAAATAGAGGATACCCAGGCTAGACTGAAAAAATTCAAGGTAATCATGGACTCAATGACTGACGAGGAACTTGAGAATCCACATCTAATAAAGGGTTCAAGAATTCTGAGAATTGCCAGGGGTGCAGGTGTTGACACAAAGGATGTGCGCGAGCTACTGAAATACTATGAAATGTCAAAACGGGCCGCGAGGGGAATAATGAGCGACAGGAAGATGCGGAAACAGCTTGAGAAGCAGATGAAGAATTTCCAGGCATAAACCATTTTCGTGTTTTGCCGCTTATTTTTTCTCTTCTCCATTCCACATACAAATAAATTACCGTACAGTGGGTGGCGTGTTATCTACAACAACTGGTATTTCAGCAGGTCCATCCCCAGGATTCCACGGGATGGTTAAAGACGCCTTTGATACTGGCATCCTCACACAATATCATTCCCGTAATTTCAGATGTGGTGTTTACAGCAATTCTGATTGTTACATTTCTGGAGAGAAAGGAATAATGCACTGGATAAGGAGGCAGAGCAGCAGAAAGACCATCAGCACACTCCTGGACATGAAGGAAGGTCTACCGATATTTATGGTTTAGTTTTGAAGTTTGCTGAGTTTTTTTTGGTTTTCTGGATGGTGCGTTCAATCTCAAGCATTTCTTTTGTCTTTCTGTACCTAAATATTAACCAAATTACAATGACAACAAGCACAAAATTCATAGATAATGAAAGAGGGAAGAAATATGGCGAATAATCTTCTGGGTGTTCTCTATAAATCTCGTTTCTGTCAATAACCGCTTGGTAACTAGCAGAGGCGCTGTTGCCTGCCAAGTCATAGCATATTACTGTGAAATTGTGAACTCCATCAGGGGTTGATATATCTGTATACAATCTCCCACAAAAATGAAGTTTCAACCCCTGCCTCACAAAACCACTAAGTTGAAGTATTTCCTCCTCGCCTTCAACAAAGAAGTCTACACGGGCGGAAATCGCGATATTGTCTGCCATTTCTAGGTCCAGGTTTACTCTCACTAACATTTTCTGGATACCCGGAGGGGGTCTTTCCGGCGATGGTTCAAACGTTATTTCGTTGATGCACAGGAGAGGTGGCGTGTTGTCAACCCAGACATTGATTTCTGCAGAACTGTATTCATTCTTTGCGTTTCTAACTATTACACAGAGCTTATAGGACCGTTCGCGAAGGTCAGTAGTATTCCACACCCATTCTGTTGTGTTATTGTAAAAAACCATCATAAGATTTCCATCTACACCCCACTCTATCATTGTAATGTTAGTTGTAGAATTCACAGAGATTTTTATATGACATTCTCCTCTTACATGTGCACCATTCTGCGGGGTCAAAAACTCAACGGAAAGATTCGTGTTACTTGGATGTGTAAGGCACGTGTCTCCAATAAAATTTTCATTTTTAGAGCTCGGAGCTTTATTGAATTTCTCATGCTGACTAAATTCGCCAGTCACATCCCAAGTTATTATCCAAGCACATGTTACACAAAGCACGAGCGTATAAATTCTCCTCATGGTAAAAAGTAATATAATTGAGACCGATATATAATTTTCGCCATCACTTCTCTTTTTCATTTTTCTGCGAGTGTAGTTTGTTCAACTCCTCACCACCCTTCTTTCAGGTTTTCCCTCTCTCTTCCCCTTTCCTCTTCTCAAGCTCTTTAATACATTTTTCAACCTCTGCACTCTCTTTCTTCTCCATTTCACATACAAATAAATTACCCACGTAAGAGTATCTCCAAGCAAGTTGGAAAAGCCAGATACTCACTACTACCACAAAGCCATTAGAAAGGGAATTGATGTATTTGGAAATCCGGTATCAATGATTGATTTAAATAAATTAATCTCCCCCCTCCTGCATGCGAAGATTGTTTCCAGTTCTGTTCATTGGCTCCCTTTCAATGCTCTTTGCCGAAATATACTCGAAAAAATGTGAGATCTAGCTCTATCTATTTGGAGTGCTATTCGGTCTTTACGAGGCATGGATAACTAAGGTGCTGTGGTGTGGGTATTTTGAACAGAGCGGCCCTGGATTCGGTACTTGTTTTTTTCTGGCATCCTCTGATGTCATTTCTTGTGCCTGTCCTCGTGTTTGAGTGTTTGACTGGCATTGCACTTATGAACCATGAGCGTTTTCTGGCTAATAACAGAGCAAGAAAAACAGCTATTGGTGTTTTTTCTGCTCTTACTGGTGCCTTCGTAGCGAGCGGGAATTTGTTAAACCCTGCCTCAGTTGCTCTCTCATTTCTCGGCACAAGAATGAAATTAAATTTGTGGAATTAACCGGTGTCCATTTCTCAATTCCCTAGTTTGTAAGTTTTTCACTCACTACATTCACCGCTGCCATTCTCTTCTGCTTTCTTGGTACAATCACACAGGTAATCCTAATTCTATACTATTTTTTCCTCTGTCTTCTGGCCCCGTGCTTTTCTGCTTTGCAATCTTTTTAGTATGGGGGAAAGGATGCACACATCTCTCGAAGGCAAGAGGCAACTCTAGAACCAAAACCATGAAAAGGTTTTTACCCACCTGCGGTATCAGGGCATTGGTGTAAAAATGGCTTGGAACATCTGGAGAAATTACGGGCATCTCTTCTCCGCTCTCATAATAATTTTATCCGCAATCATGACATTTTTCGGCCTGGCTGGTTTTGAGCAAATAAAAAATGTGATGCCTGAGCAGATAAAATCAATTGAGAACGCAATAGGAAATTTTTACCTCTGGTGCATTATTCTCGGCCCGTTTCTCCTCCTAATCTTCGGCTGGCTCCTGATTGATTATTACACCAAGAGAAAAGAATTTGAAAAGTTAATGGCTACACAGAGCAAAGCCCAGTTCATAAAGAATCTCCAGAGAATTGAAGAACTTGCCTTTTCATTACCAGAGCGTTACGAAAAGAGAATTGAGAAGAAAAAAATTGAATTGAAGGTGAAGGTTTAGAGCCTGAATCTCAGCCATCTGAGAAAACCCTTCAACTTCCTTTCCACACATCCCAACTTCCAGCACACAAGTATAGCCAGCACAACTGGAATCGTGAAATAAATCCAGGTCTGGTTTTCCTCTCCCTGCACTTTCTCTGCAGAACATACCGAAATCTCTCTGCTCGTCCAGTTCTCGTTTCCGCAGGCATCAACAACTTTCAGGGTTATCCTGTATTTCCCTGGCTCTCCAAAGGTGTGGTTGACTACGGCACCGCTTCTCTCAAAGACACCATCTCCATTGAAATCCCAGAGATAGGCGACAATTTTGCCGTTATCAAAAGAAGCACTTCCGTCAAATCTCACGGGTGTGCCAGCAACCACCTTCGAAGGCATGCCTATCCAGGCCCGGGGTTTTTGCACATCCTCCAACCAGTCAAATTCAAATGCCTCCAGGAAATACTCTCCAATTTCCCTGCTCTCAATGAAGACCCCCACCTCTCTGTTCTCATCAAATGAATTTTCACAGAAATTTGTGCTGCCCAAATAAACATAGGCCTTGTCTATCACGAACCCCTTTGTATGGAGCATTC
>JAWACX010000146.1:0-4771 GCA_038896575.1 Thermoplasmata archaeon | reverse complement strand
CAGGGTAATAAATATTGATGGAATAAAGCTGATTTTTGAGGATGGCTCCATTTTAGTTCGGTTCTCTGGCACAGAACCGAAGATCAGAATTTCTGTGGAGGGCGGAAACCCTGAAAAATGCGAAAAACTTTATGAGCAGGCAAAAGATGTGGTTGAGAGGTGTCTCTCTTGAAAGCAGTATTGCTTGCGGCAGGAGAGGGAAAAAGGCTGAAACCTCTGACCTCAAAAATTCCAAAGCCATTGCTTCCAGTTGCTGGCAAGCCCATACTCCTCCACATCATAGAGGCGTTGAAAAAAGTAGGTGTTGAGGAAATATGGATTGTGGTGCACCATCATGAGGCACAGTTCCGGGAAATCTTTGAGGGAAAAGAGGGCATCAAACTGCTGCGCCAGGAAAAGCCGTTGGGAACCGGGGATGCGGTGAAAACCGCAAGATGTGATTCCGATTTTCTCTGTCTGAATGGAGATATCGTGTTTGAGGAAACAATCTTGAAGGAGGTTTTGGAGAAGGCAAAGGGCAAGAAAAATGTGGTTGCTGGCGTTGAAAAAGCGGAGACAGCGGACTATGGTGTTCTTGAATTTGATGGTGATGCTGTTGTAAAAATTCATGAGAAGGCAAAGTTCAAGGGAAAGTATGTGAATGCTGGAATCTATTACTTCACCCCCGAGATTTTTGAGGCCCTGGAAAAGATAAAGATTTCTCCCAGGGGAGAGTTCGAACTGACGGATGCAATAAACATACTTGCCTCAGAAGGTAAGGTGCTTGGCGTAAAGAGTAACGCTGCATGGGAGGATGTTGGAAAGCCCTGGGAGTTGCTTAAGGCCAATGAGATACTGTTGAGAAAATTGGAGAGGAAGATTCTGGGTGAGGTAGAGGAGTATGCGGTTGTGAAGGGAAATGTGGTGATTGAGGAGGGTACCGTTGTTCACTCTGGCAGTTACATTGTTGGTCCAGTTTACATCGGAAAGAATTGCAGGATAGGTCCAAATGCCTACATCCGGCCCTCCACCTCAATTGGTGATAACTGTCATATAGGGAATGCAAGTGAAATCAAGAACTCAATCATAATGTCAAATTCAAACGCGCCGCATTTCAATTATGTTGGGGATAGCATTATAGGAAGCCGTGTCAACCTGGGTGCAGGAACAAAGATTGCGAATTTGCGTCTGGATGGGAAGGAGGTCCATTCCTTTGTGCAGGGGCAGCGAGTGCCAACAGGATTGAGAAAATTCGGGGCTGTGATCGGTGATGACACCAAACTCGGGATTAATTGCTCCCTGAACCCGGGCACTGTTCTGGCTGAGGATTGCTGGGTTGGTGCAGGAAAGGAGGTTGAGGCAAGGTATTATGGGCCTGGAACAAGGATAATTTGAGGGAACCATGGCAGAAGGGCTGGAGATTATAGCAAGGGGTGCGGAATCTATAATCTACAGAAGGAAATTTTTCGGGCTTGAGGCAGCGGTCAAGGAACGAATTCCCAAGGGCTACAGACACCCTGAAATTGATTTTGAGCTGAGGAAGGTGAGGACAAGGGCTGAGGCAAGATTGATGCATGCAGCAAGGTGTGCAGGTGTGGCAGTGCCACTGATTCTGGATGTGGATGAGTTCAAAATTGTAATGGAATACATACCTTGTCCGAATCTGAAGCATCAGTTGGGAGTTATGGGAGAGGAAGAGCAGAAGAAGGTGCTGGAGGAAATGGGCTTGGCGATTGCAAAATTGCATCAGCATGACATTGTCCATGGAGACCTGACCACATCCAACATGCTCCTTTACGAGGGTAAACTCTATCTTATTGATTTCAGCCTCGGGGCAAAAACCAGGAATGTGGAGGCAAAGGGTGTAGATTTGCACCTGCTGAGAGAGGCGTTTCTGAGCGCTCATGCAGAGATTTTTGAGAAATTCGGGATTGTGCTGGAAAGTTATGCGGGGCATTATTCTGGAGCTCAGGCTGTGATTGAAAAAATGCAGGAAATTGAACTCAGGGGTAGAGGATACGCAAGGCATTTACGCGGTGGAAAAGGAAAGTGAGGAATATTTTTATTTACCATGCTTATTCAGGCAACAGGTGATCCATGTGTCTGAAAAAATCACGCTAGGCCAGATGATTGATAGGGATGCTGTTGCCTTCCCTGAGCGAGAGGCTGTGGTCTTCGGAGATTTGCGCTGGACCTATGCTCAACTGCACGAAAAAGTGTCTCAGTTTGCATGTGGGCTTATGAAACTTGGCATCAAGAAGGATGACAAGGTAGGGCTGTGGATGCATAACTTTCCAGAGTGGATTGTTGCATGGTTTGCAATCCCGAAGATTGGTGCAGTTGTAGTCCCTATGGATACCTGGTATAAGCCTTCCGAAGCAGAATATATCCTTGGCCATTCAGATTCGGTTGCTGTTATCACATCGGAGCCGTTTGCAAATGTAGATTTCATAAAGATGCTGGAGGAAATACGACCAAAACTTCCAGCACTGAAACATGTGATTGCAAGGGGCAAAAATATTGGCAACGCAACAAATTTTGAGGAAGTGCTGAGGCTTGGAAGCGACTGGAAGACAAACGAGGAGTTCCAGAAAAGAATTTCCCAGCCCCTTCCAGATGATGTGACATTTATTCTCTATACCTCAGGTACCACTGGAAAGCCCAAAGGAGCAATGCTCACACACCACAACATCTCCAGAAATGCCAGGGACATTGCAGAGATTCTGCAGATGAGCTATAGAGACAAGCTCCTGATATGTGTTCCATTCTCCCATTGCTTCGGGTGTGTGCTCAGCATCACAGTTTCTGCCAGTGTCGGTGCGTGCATGGTGCCCCTTGTGGCTTTTGACCCTGAGGAGGTGCTGAAAACCGTTGAGAAAGAGCGGTGCACAGTGCTCCATGGTGTTCCAACGATGTTCATAAGGGAACTGGCCGTGCTTGAAAAGAAGAAATATGACACAACTTCCCTGAGAACGGGAATCATGGCAGGTGCACCCTGTCCAGTTGAGACGATGGAGGCGGTAATGGAGAAGATGCACTGCAATGTGTCAATTGTATATGGCCTGACCGAGGCATCACCGGCGGTCACAGCCACAAGATTCGATGACTCAATAAGAGACAGGGTTGAAACCGTGGGAAGGCCTATTCCTGATGTTGAGGTAAAGATTGTGGATGCGGAAAGGAAAGAGGTGCCGAGAGGAGTGCCTGGAGAACTGGCCTGTAGGGGCTACAACATAATGAAGGGCTACTACAAGAATCCTGAGGCGACAAAGGAGGCAATAGATGAGGAGGGATGGCTCTACACAGGGGACCTGGCTACAATGGATGAACGCGGGTATGTGCGCATTGTGGGAAGGATAAAGGATATGGTTATTGTGGGCGGTTTCAATGTGTATCCCAGAGAGATAGAGGAACTGTTACTCCAGCATCCAAAAATCCTTGATGTGACGGTTGTTGGTGTCCCTGACAAGGAACTTGGAGAGGTTGTGGCTGCGCTGGTGATTCCAAAGAAAGGTGTGGAGCTGAAGGAGGAGGAGGTTGTTGACTTCCTCTATGGCAATGTGGCCAGTGCAAAGGTTCCCAGGTATGTGCAGATTGTGGATTCATTTCCCATGAGTGGCAGGGGCAAAGTTCTCAAGTATGTGATCAGAGAGGAGTTAAAGAAGAAGATTTCTGCGGGTGATCCCACAATAAAGAAGGTTGTGCCAACGGCTGTGAAGATAAAGATGCGGCAGGCAAAGGTGCCCCAGATTGCGGAGGAGTTGATAAGGGCCGGGAAATTCGCACCTGAGAAGAAGGAAGCCCTTGAGAAGTTTCTGGCATCTATCAACGATGAGCAGGAGGCACTTTTCAGGAAGTTGATTGAATAACTTTGTCAGGGTTTGTGCATCAGGGCAGCAGGAGCAAAATGGAGAAAAAGGATGGAGCAGTTCAGCGTTGAGTGTTCTCCTGTTTCCTCAGCAGATAATCCCTTGCAAAAAGGAACTCTCTGAAGATTTGCCAGGCCTCCTCATCACCATTAAAATCCTCCAGATAAATCTCCTTCCCCTTCCTACTCGCCTCAACAAAACCTGCAATTTTTCCAGAGGATACAATGATGTAGGGACTGGTAAAACCTGAAATTTTTTTCAGGAGCGGCTGGAAGAACTTAACAATCCGGTCTTCTCCAGGAATCACACCCGTGAAGTCTGAGTCCTCAACATCCAGAATTTTTGGATTTATGTAGAAGAGGGTATCCATTTCTTTGAGCAGGAATCCAACACTGCACTTTCCCTCCATTGCCAGCTTTGTGCACACCTCCAGCGCCATTCCCTTTCCCAAAACATTTTTTGTGTAGGTGGAAATGAGGGCAGGGTTGACTGCACCGAATGTGGAAACGAGGTGGGCAATATACTTCTCAGTTGCTTCCCCGGAGTTGATTTCCGGGACTGCCTTCAACTTTCCATCTGCATCCCTGTAGAGGATGTTTTGCTTCAGCATTTTACCAAGAGCAAGCCTGAATTTTCTATATGAAAGGGGAACTTCAGCATAAAGCTCCTCCTCATCCTTCCCATCTCCAATGGCTCCAAGAATTTCCTGCATTTCTGGTGCGAGCCTGTGATTCTTTACACCCCTGACAATGCTCATCTGCTCAAGGCTCATGTAGGCATTTCCAGAAAGGCCTGGAACATAATAGAGACCCTCTATTTCTCCAGCATCAACTGGGGTCCTGGCACGGAGTTTGACCTCCTCCATATTATGGACACCCCAGAGTTCCTGGACAACATTGAGTGTGTGCTCCGCCCTCCTGTAA
>JAWACX010000145.1:0-4820 GCA_038896575.1 Thermoplasmata archaeon | reverse complement strand
TAAAGGCGCTGAATGCACTTCTTGAAAAGCATGGAGTTGTTCTCACAAACTTTCAGATTGAGTGCAGGAACTGCGGAAAGGATGTGGTCTGTGAAATCAATCATTGCAAGGAGGAGTAGTGGCTCCCTGTAAACTCCGGCCTAAATTCCAGTTTTATAAATCTGTACAATCCCGTTATCATAAACCTTGACGAAGGGAGCGCTGTTCAGTTTTTCCTCAACCCCTGGGGGTATTTGTTTTGCTGGCTCAAGCGGGCTCATCGCACACCCGTTTTTCATGTCTGCAGTGAGTAAAACATAATTTACGCCCATCTCCTTATGTGGTGCCTTTGCATGGGAAAGTTCCTGGAGGGTAAGATTCACATCAGGGCTGAAGAATGTTGCTGGCGTTGTGTCCCATGTTGCATTCATATTCGCAAACCCAAAAACCATTGAACTCATTCTGTGGTCCGAGGCATAGACACCTGGAGAAACCCGTGTCCAGAGGACTCCCTCCAATTCCTGCGCGCTGGTGCCTTCCTGGAAGCCAACCATTATTGTCTTTGGCGGGTAAATGGAGGGAAGCGCAAGGAGGCACAGAGCGAGTATAAAAACGCCAAGAACTTTTTTTGCCTTTCCAGCGATTTTGTAGAAGTAGATTGCACCGCCACCTCCACAGATTGCAAGGGGAAGAAGGAGGAACTCAATGTGTCTGTAGGGAATGAGAACCTCTGGAACTATGAAAACACCCGCAAGCAGTGAGGCTGAAACACCGACAAGAAAGCCGAAGAGGGGAACACCCAGTGGGAATATGTCTGCGAGCTTTGTGCCGACCATCGCAAAGGAATAGAGGAGCATGAGGGGCAGAAAGAGGTAGAGAATCTCTGGTGTGAGCGAGATTTCTGTGCCAGGTATGTTTATGAATACAAGGGGAACAAAGATGAGAAGGATGAGTGCCACGCAGAAAAAGTAGCGCTGCTCTGTTTCTCTCAAACTAAGCAATTTTCCTCGGTAAACAAAAATCCTTTTGAGGATTTTTTTCCGAAGGAGAATATGGAGAAGCGGGAAAATTCCAAGACCAGCAATTGCCACATACTCCGGGTTCAGCCCGAGAACTCCAGGCTTCACAACAAACTCCGCGAACGCCCCACCTCTGAAAACCCAGAAATAAATGAAAACGATGTAGGCGAAGAGAAGGAGAAGAACATCTAGGTTTAGAAATTTCCTCTGGTTTTTCAGATACTGGTGCATGAGAAAGATTGAGGCGAGGAGGGAAAGAAAGAGGAGAAAGGCTGAGAGATGATGGGTAATTGCAATGGCAGGCAGGGCAAGGAAGGAAATCAGATAGAATCTCTTGTCCTCCCTGGTTTTGAGAAAACTGAGGAATATGAGGAGCAGGAGAAAATTCCCTATTGCACCTGGCATCGGATGGGATGTGGGAAAAACATAGGGCATTGAAACAGAGAGAAAAATTCCAGCAACGGCTCCTGCACTACTCTTCCCAAAAATTTTTCTTCCAATGAGAAAGAGCACAGGGACACCGAGGGATGCAATGGCCGGGGCAAGAATTCTGAGGGTGTCAAAAAGTGGGATGGCTGTGAGGAGTGTGAAGGAGCCTGTGAGAATAAACATGCCCTGGAAATAAGGATAGCCAAACCCCCAACCCTCATAGTCTGTTGTAAAATAGCCATCCTCTACAAGCCTTTTTGTGAGAAGATAATATTCCCCTGTATCTGAGCCCCAGATGAGGTGCTGGGTAAGGGGAAAGAGATGAACGCAGAGAGAAAAGATGAAGAGAAAGCCAACCAGCGTAACCTCGGACCTTTTCATTGGTGGGGCAATCCTGCAGGGGAATATAAGGTTTTCAGAAGCCATTGCACTGAACTTCGCAAGTATAGAATTCAGGGTTTTGCTTGCTTTTTAAAACTCTCTCTCCACCCTCTAAACCATGGGCATTTTTGCTCTCTCTCCTCTACAGGAAGTGGGCAGTGCTTACACCGAACAGACCTCTGCTGATCCTCTGGAAGGGGACAGCCTCCTGCCACTCTTTGTTTCGCTCCCATCTTTTACTTCAGACCTCTGAACTCTTACTGTGTGCTCTCCGTTTGGTTCATCCTTTTGTCCTCCCATCAGGGATGGAAAGTGATATACCTTTCCCCGATAAAAGGTTTTTGCAAATCAACTATGCATTCGGAATTGCTGGCCCAATCTTTTGTGCTATCTGATTGTCACTGCTCCGTCTTTTCCTGTTCTACTCTTTCATCAACTTTGCCACATCCGCGGGTATTTTTGCAACTTTAACACCTGCTGCCTCCAGTGCCCGTACCTTTGATTCTGCAGTACCTCTGCCCCTCTGGATAATCGCACCTGCATGCCCCATTCTTTTGCCTGGTGGTGCAGAACGCCCCGCGATGTAGGCATACACTGGCTTTGTCACATGCTTCTTAATGTAGTCAGCAGCAATCTCCTCTGCCATACCTCCTATCTCCCCAACAAGCACAATCCGTTTTGTTTCAGGATCCTTCTCAAAGAGCTCCAGAATCTCAACAAAGTTCATTCCGTTGACAGGGTCTCCGCCAATGCCAACGCATGTGGTTTGACCTATGCCCTCCTCCGTGAGCGCATTGACAATTTCGTAGGTGAGCGTCCCACTCCTTGAAACAACACCAGTGTCCCCTTTCAAAAACACATTGTTCGGCATTATTCCCAGCTTGGTTTTTCCCACAGAGGTGATGCCCGGTGTGTTCGGTCCAATCAAAGTCACGCCTTTGTACTTGCAGTAATGCACAACCTCCATTGTGTCATGGAAAGGAATGTGCTCTGTAATCACAACCAGTACCTTTATTCCTGCATCTATGGCTTCATAGCAAGCGTCCTTGGCAAAAGGTGCTGGCACAAAAATCACTGATGCATTGGCACCAGTTTTTTCCACACATTCCTTAACTGTGTTAAACACAGGTACTCCTTCAACCACCATGCCCCCTTTACCTGGTGTTACTCCACCCACAACCTTTGTACCAAAAGCCCTCATTGCCCTGCAGTGAAATGTGCCCTGGTGCCCTGTGATACCCTGTATCAAAACCTTTGTGTTTTCATCAACAATGATGCTCATTTTCACGCACCTCCTTCACACACAAATCTTGCCGCCTCATCAAGGGTTTTTACACCTCTAATTCCCGCATTTGCAAATATCTGCCTTGCCTCTTCCTCGTTGAATCCCTTTATCCTTGCTGCAATCCGCATCTGTGGATTCTGGCCTAAAACCTCTACGATGCCTTTCGCCACAGTGTCGCATTTTGTCACACCGCCAAAAATGTTGACAAGCACAGCCTTTGGTTTCACCTCTAGCACGAGCTTGAACGCTTCCTTCACCTTTTCCACATCATCCGTACCTCCAAGGTCAAGGAACACAGCTGGTTTCCCACCATAGTATGTTAGAGCGTCCAGTGTAGCCATTGTTAGCCCAGCACCATTTGCAATTATGCCAATGTCTCCATCAAGCTGGATAAACGAAATGTCCTTCTCTCTTGCCCTTCTCTCAAGTTCTGTAAATTCCTGGGGCACGCTCTTGTATTCTGGATGTCTAAACAAGGCATCATCCTCTATTATCACCTTCGCATCCGCAGCAACAAGTTTTGCACCCACATCCACAAGCGGATTTATTTCCACAAGCTCTGCATCCTCACATACAAAAATCTGATACATCTGGCGAACTATGTTTCCCATTACCTTTCCTAAATCCTTATCCAAACCAAGTTTCATGGCAATCTCTCTGAGCATGTAAGGCTGAATGCCAACAAAAGGATGTATCAGAACTCTGTGTATTTCAGAATCTGGCACCTCCTCTACATCCATGCCTCCACTTGCACTGGCAAGCAGAACAGGACAGCGAGAATCCCTGTCTAAGGTTATACTCAGATAGTACTCCTTCAGAATGTTGAGCTTTTCTTCAACCAGCACCTCGTTTACAGAGTAACCACCAACCTTCATAGTGAGTATCTCTGCTGCAGCAAGTTCCAGCTCCTGCATGCTTGATGCAAATTTTATTGCACCTGCCTTACCTCTCTTACCCGCAAGTACTTGCGCTTTCACACACACTGGAAATGTCTGCCATTCAATCTTGTCGCCCCTCCGAAACACTTTGCCCTCTGGCACCGGTATTCCGTATTTCTTGAAAATTTCTTTGCCCAGATATTCTGGTAGTTTTACCATTTTTCTTACCCCCTTCTTTTTTTCAAGCTTTCAATGTAGCTTTCCCTATCTCTGTTGGCAAACTCCCCCAGAGGGAATTTACCATCCAGATTGACCGCAATTCTATTCTCATCCTTCATTATGTAAGTTTTTTCTTTGAGGAATTTGTAAAGCTCTGCAGGTTCATTAATCCTGTTATTTCTTCCGAAGCCAGTAGGACAGATGGAGAGCACTTCCACAAATCTGAAGCCTTTTTTCTGAAATGCGGTTTTCAGACAGTTTACCAACTGGAAGGGATGGGTAATGCTCCACCTGGCAGCATAATTAGCTCCGCATTCTGCCACTAACTTCACAAACTCAAATGGGTATTCTGGGTTACCAAGAGGCGTTGTGGTGCTCATGCACTCATGTGGGGATGCCGGTGAAATCTGTCCACCTGTCATTCCATATATCCAGTTATTTACACAAATTACAAGCAGGTCCATGTTCCTTCTTGCTGCATTTATCAAGTGATTACCACCAATGGCTCCAATGTCTCCATCACCACCAATCACAATCACATCAAGCTCTGGATTCGCAAGTTTTATCCCTGTAGCAAATGCGATTGCTCTTCCATGCGTGGTGTGGATTGCATCTGAAAACACATAGCCG
>JAWACX010000144.1:0-4860 GCA_038896575.1 Thermoplasmata archaeon | reverse complement strand
CCGTCTTTGCCAAATGCAGTGTTGAGCTTGGTAAGTAATCCCTTCTCCTCCGAAATTGCCTTTAACAGATACGCTGAACCAAACTCCTTCGTGCATTTCACATCTTTCTGGTTTTCCTTCTTGAGTATTGTTCCTGTTGCCTCATCCCAGACTCCCAGGTATCTCCTTTTTTGCCGTGCTGTTTCTTTACAGGGTCCCAGTACGCCTGAACCTCATAGGCGTAAATCCTGCCCCTGCTCTTTTGCTTTATTATGTATGTAATAGTTATTGGTAATAACTATGCATTATATAAACTTTTCTGTTGCCAGTTGTAAAAATAGTTATTAATTTGGGCGGAGTTTAGGTTGCAAGGAGGGCAGGGGCCGCACTGTTTTAGTTACTGGTGAGGCAGGGATTGGAAAAACACGGCTTTTGAGTCCGGGAAAAGTGCTCCAAGAAAAAATAAATGATGTGGATGGAATTGCGTGGACATACCTTGGAATGGTGATGTTTACTCTTCATAGAGGGGACTACCAAATGTGTGTTGAGTGTTATTTAGGGATGAGTAATTACTGGCTTGGGTTTAAACCATGGGTAAATCAGGCACAGAGCACAGGTTATCATTTTCCATGGAACTTAGCCCATTTCGGAAATAATTTATACGGGAACAATATTCTCTTTATTTGTGGAATGCGGAAGTTACCTCTCACAAATCACATCTCAGGGTGATATCCATGATGTTGAGGAGTTGCTCAGTCCATGGGTTTTTCAGGGGAGAAAAATGCCCCGTGTGCGGAGATGGAGGCAAGTTCCTGCTGAATGATGACGAGGTGGAGCATCTAAGTAAGGTATTAGCGGGAGTGCTAAGACATTTTCCGCACAGATACAGGCTTGAAATGGATGAACACGGATGGGTTGACCTAAAAGCATTTTTGGCTGCAGTCCAGCGAAGGCATAGACAGTATAGGTTCCTGAGACCCTACCACATTATCGGGCTGATAGAAACGGATCCGAAGGGGAGATATCAGTACAACGGCACAAAAATCAGGGCCACATACGGGCATTCCTTCGATGTTGTACTAGATCTTCCCACGGACAACATTCCGCCAAAACTATACTATCCCTCAACACCCGAGGAAGCGGACATCCTGCTGGAGACAGGAATCAAGCCAACCGACAGAAAAATGGTGCATCTGAGCGGCACAATTGAAGATGCTCAAAAAGCAGGGAAAGTAAGGATTGATGACCCGGTAATTCTCGTTGTGGATACAGAGAAAACTATAAGTATGGGGCATAAGATAATGCGAGCGGGAAAGAGTGTGTACATTGTGAATGAAATTCCAAAGGAATGCATCTCCAAACTGGATTAAATCTCACGCAGAAGTGCAAGGGTTTCAAGCCAGTTATTTGCATGGAACCTCTGCGTTTTCGTGTACACCTCCATCCCTTTAGTGTCATCTCTATCAATTCTGAGTCCGTAACTGAAGTTCTCTTTGTGGAAGGTCTCAAGGAACAATTCCTCAGAGGGTGGTCTGCTGTAGCCAGAAATAAACTCGTTTAGAATCACAGGTTCAATTCCATAATTATTTAGGAGAGGTCTAACAATGAAAGCTACTGGATCTCCCTGGCAATCTACAAGCAACTTCATCTGCTTCCAAAACTGGATTCTCTCATGCATTGCCTTCACAAAATCCTCAATTGCGTTCGGATAGTATGTAGTAACTCCGAGTTCCTCAATCCCAACCTTCGTGAATTTTCCCCCTTTCTTTATCTCCATAATTTGCTGGATGACATCTAGCCCCGCGTTTTCGCCCTCGGAGTCATAAAGATGTACCTGGATTTCTCCGTCATAGTAGGACACATAGAGGCCTCCATCTATCCCCTGCTCCCTGATCACATGCCGGAGCGCAACGCTTGGCACGAGACGCACATCAAATGTTGTTATGCCTGTGGATGCAAGGCCGCTGATTATTTCCCTTCTCACAAATCTGCAAACAGGCTTTCCGTCTCTTCCCACACCGATAACCCTGTCCTTACCAAAGAATGTGCCAACTGCACACCCGAGCAACACAGAATCAACGGGTTCATATTCTTTCCAAGCATACAATCTCATGCTTTCACCTCATTCACCAACCAGGAATGTTCCCGGCTGCACACAGGTGCCACACCAGAGTTTTAAATTCTGGCCAAGCACACAGTTATCTCCAATTCTGCTCCCGGCACCTATTACAACTCCAGGCATCACCTTGCAATTTTTCCCAATCTCAACATTCTCCGCAATTATTGCCTCAGAAATTGTGGTGTTCTCCTTGATTTTTCCGCATTCCCATATCACGGTGTTGGAGAGCCTGCATCCATCACCTATCACAACATTTTCTCCAACTACAAGGAAACCTTCCACAACCACATCTCCGAGCTGTGCAGTTTCTGGATAAAAGAGCACACCTCTTTCATCCCTGCGGACCCTCAACTCGCTGTTGAAGGAGACCCTGCGCTCAACAGCATCCTTTGTTGCAAAAAGGTAGGAACTATGCCTCCCTATATCATTCCAGTATTCTTTAAATCTGTAGCCAAAGATGGGGCAATTTCTTTCCACAAGGAGCGGGAAAAGGTGCCTTGAGAAATCAAACTCCATGTTGTCTGGCACAAAATCAAGTACCTCTTTCTCCACAACATAAATCCCGGCGTTCACTATATTTGAAAATGCTTCGCTCTCCCGCGGTTTCTCAACAAACCTGGTGAGTTTCCCGTTGTGGTCTATTGTAGCAATCCCGTAATGGGATACCTCACTTGATTCAGAAAACGCAACTGTAAGCTTACTCCCCTTCTCAAAATGGAAGTCCAGGAGTCCATGGAGGTTTATATCCGTGATCAAGTCTGAGGATGTAACTAGGAACAGGTTCTCGAGAATTTCCTGATTTCGCTTGACTGCTCCCGCTGTTCCAAACGGGATGTTGTTGTCCCTTATTTCCACCTCCGCCTTTCCCCTCCATTTCTCCAGATGTTGGATCAATCTCTCTTTCCTGTAGTCCACAAGGACGAGAAATTTTTCAACACCAAGTTGGAGAAGCCTCTGGAAAATCCTATCAATAACCGCCTCGTTCATGAAGGGTATTAGGGGCTTGGGTTTTGTATGGGTGAGTGGAAGCAATCTTGAACCTCTTCCTGCTGCAAGAATCACTGCCTGCACGAAAGTCAACACAGGAGAAGGAAATATAAGGTTTGCGTAAACTCATCTGCACCTTCACCTTGGCCCATCCAGATAGATTAGAACCTAAAGCAGGCGAATGACTTTGTCTCCACAAAAATTTTCTGAGCAGCAGTTTTCCCCTGACATTCACCCAAAACTTTAACTACCAATTTATTTTTCCTTCCTTTCGGTGAATCCATGCCAAGGAATATTCTCGTTACCAGATCAGAACTTCTCCCCATAGAACAGCAGGAATTTGAGATAGTGGAAAGAAAGGGACTGGGGCATCCAGATAGCATTGCAGACGGAATTGCAGAGAGTGTGAGCAGGGCGCTCTGCAAGATGTACCTAGAAAGATACGGGCGTATCCTCCATCATAATACTGATGAATGCGAGGTTGTTGGCGGTCAGAGTGCACCGAAATTTGGTGGTGGTGTGATTCTGGAGCCGGTTTACATTCTGCTTGTGGGCAGGGCTACCACAGAGGTAAATGGCGAAAGGCTTCCTTACCGCACAGTTGCGATTAAGGCTGCAGCGGAGTATCTCAAAAAAGTTTGCAGGCACCTGGATGTTGAGGCGGACATCACATTCGACTGCAGGATAGGTAAGGGTTCTGTGGACCTGAGAGCGGTGTACGACACCCAGAAACACCTTGCAAATGACACCTCCTTTGGCGTTGGCTTTGCACCCCTCAGCGAAACTGAGAAGATAACCCTTGAACTGGAAAAGTACATGAACGGGAAGCTGAAGAGGACAATGCCAGAGCTTGGTGAGGACATAAAGGTGATGAGCTATCGCCAGGGCGATAAAATCAATGTTACAGTTGCGGTTGCAATGGTGGATTCTGAAGTTCCAAGCAAGGAACATTACATCAACACTGTTTGTGAGTTGAAAGAGGTGCTTAAAAAGTATGCTGGCAGATTCACAAAGCGAGAGGTAAACATTGCTATCAACACAGCGGATAACTATGAGGAAAATATTTTCTATCTCACTGTCACAGGACTTTCAATGGAAAATGGAGACGATGGCTCGGTGGGGAGAGGTAACAGGACAAATGGCTTGATAACACCATGCAGATTCATGAGCCTTGAGGCAAGTGCAGGTAAAAACCCGGTAACCCATGTAGGTAAACTCTACAACCTTCTTGCAAATGATATTGCAAAGGAGATAGTCAGGGCGCATGCGGATACGGTAGCAGATGTATATGTCCGGATACTATCCCAGATCGGAAAACCAATCGACGAGCCCCAGATTGCCACAGTTTCTCTTGTGATGAAAGACCCAAAGAAATTCTCAGCGGTAGAAAAGGAAGCAAGGACTATTGCTGATGAGAAGTTGAAGAACATAAGTGAAATGACCGAGAAGATTTACAGGGGAGAGTACACGGTGTTCTGAGGGCGAGGCAATGGACAGGGTTCCAACTGGAATTCAGGGTTTTGACGAACTCATAAATGGTGGTTTTCCAGAAGGGAGCATAAATGTGATATCTGGCCCTGCAGGTGCGGCAAAAAGCCTCTTTGCGCTGCATTTTGTTATCAACGGAGCCGAGAAATACAATGAGAACGGTGTCTATTTCACGGTTGAGGAGGCTGCCGAGAGTTTGATAAAGACAGCGAGAATCTTTGGATTCCCAATTGATAAGCTTATCCAGGAAAAAAAGGTTTTTATAATAGATCTGGGAAGGCTCAAGG
>JAWACX010000143.1:0-4901 GCA_038896575.1 Thermoplasmata archaeon | reverse complement strand
TGGAAAAATCGAGGAAGATGTGGACACACTTTGCAGGAATAACCTTCTCGAAGAATATGAGAGACTGATGAGAACTGCTGAGGAATTCAAAGGGAAGAATGTGGATGTGAGTGAAGTGCTCTCTGGGCTGGAAAGAGTGAAATCAAGGATTGACAGAAAGCTGTATGTGGAGGCAAAACTTGCACTTGAAACTGTAAGGGCAAAGATGAGAACGCTGGAAAGAATCGTAAAGCTCGGTGTTTGAAAGAGTATATATAGGGTGTTGCCTTCTCCCAATCATGTTCCCTGTGGTCCCTGTAGGTGTGCTGCTGATACTCCTCATTCTGATTGTGATATTTGCAATCTACAAGATAATAAAATTGATAATCATGCTAGCGATACTTGTAGGAATATTTCTCGCACTCTGGTATTTTGGCTATCTTTCGTTTCTCGGATTCTAGCCCGTTTTCCCTGCCCTCTTTCTTTCTGTGAGAACTCTCTCTTTCTCCTTCTTTGCCCTTTTTTCAAGTTCTCGCATTGTTGTGTCTATGCACTCCAGAAGGTCCCAACTTGAGTTTCTGGCGTAGAACACGCCTCTATTTGTTGTTAGCCTTACAGCAGTTGTGTAGTACTTCACCTCACCTGTTTTGTGTATTGTGGAGACATGGACATTCAGCATTCTCGGAGATAGGAATCTGCCTATTCTTTTGAGACCTTTGGTGAGGATATGATCAAAAGCCTCCATCGTATCATGGTCTTCCTCAAGTCCAGTAATCTGAACAAATGCTGTTGGTCTTGACAGGGTGCTGGCCACAAACTCCACAACATCCGCAGCAGTTAGGATTCCCACAGGCTTTGAATTTTCTACTACAAGCACGCTTGAGATTTTGTTCTTCTTCATAAGATTGATTGCCTCTCTCAGATTACTTTCTGGGCTTACAGTCACTGGAGGGTTCATTATACTCTTCACCTCAATGGTAGTTAAAGGAGATTCCTTTAACCAGTCCCTCCTGCCCTTTAATCTATCCCGGCTGAGGGCATTCGCAATGTCCTTCAATCCAATTACACCTACGGCTTTACCCTTCCTGTCAACCACTGGTATGTTCGTTTCATCCAAACTTTTTATGAGCTGTCTTGCCCTGTCCAGTGTCTCATTTTCCGAAATGCATATAGGCTCCCTTGACATGATGTGGGACACAGGCAGCTCAGCATAATCTTTTATCTCAGAAACTGCTGCCACCAGGTCTCTCCTGGACACTATTCCTTTTAGTGCATTTCCCTCAACCACAAGAATTGCCCGATGACCCGTGGTATGCATCATCTCTGCAACCTCCTCAACAGTTGCCTCAGGAGAAACTTTCGGCGATGGAAGCATTATCGCCTCCACTTTTGTTGTCATTGGCCACTGCCTTCTCTTTATAAATTCCTCGTAGGTCACAACTCCAATTGGCTTGTTCTTCTCCATCACCGGGAGCACATGGACATTGTACTTTTTCATGATTCCCAGGGCAGATTCTAGTGTGGTTTCTTTTTCAACTGTGATCACCTTCGGAGTCATTATATCCTTTGCTTTCAGGTTTCCTTTCGGCTTTGCTGGCATGTTCATCGCCATGTTGTCAGAACAACTCTGATAATTAAAAACTTTCGTTTCTATGCGTGAAGTGGGGAAGTAACAAATTCTCTCATTGTTTCCCGCCATTTCTTTCCTCCTTTCACATACAAGGGGAAGTTAGAGCTGGCAGAAGAAGTGGAAATGATATACGAAAAAAGAATAACAGCCTTTGGCAATTCAGCAAAGATAGATGCACCTAAAAAATACGGGGATGGAGAAGGTATGTGAGCATAGTAAAAGACTAAGTAGTCTGGACAAAATATATCCAGCATGATTTCATCCAGTGCCAATAAATGGGCAACTTCAAAACTGAATTTTTGTCCCACACCCAGTCTCAAGATTAGTTTTATATATCACAACTCAATGGTGGTTTAGTGAGAAAATGCAGACCAAAAATGTGATAAAATCTGTGATAATGCTGGGCGATGCGGCCGTGGGGAAAACCAGCCTCGTGCGAAGGTTTGTTGTGGACCAATTTGACGACGCTTATATAACAACACTGGGAGCCAAACCGATGGAAAAGGACATCAGGCTTGTGGGTAAGGAGGCGATAGTGGAACTGCGCATGATAATCTGGGATATCATGGGACAGAAGGACTATGAGAGGGTCCACAGAGATATGTTTGAGGGTATAAATGGAGGAATCCTTGTTTGTGATGTGACAAAGCCTGAGACCCTGAAAAACCTCGGCGAATACTGGATTCCCACTTTCTTTGAGTATGCAGGAAAGGTTCCACTGGTGTTGCTTGCAAACAAGGTTGACCTTAAAGACCAGATTAAGATAAACATAAAAGAGATTCAGGCTCTGCTTGCAAGTTTCCAGATGAAGGATGGTTCCACACCGCCCTTCTATCTTACCTCTGCAAAAACTGGTGAGAATGTTCAGGTGGGTTTTGAAAAACTGGGCGAACTCCTTTTGAAGGATATGGGTTTGCTGTAGAGAGTAATTGAAAAGATGGTTGAGAGAGCACCAGAAACACTAGTGGAATTAATGGACATCATTCTGAGCAAGGTCTGCAGGGGTTTAAAGGGTTCAAGGCAGTTACTGGCAACTGCATGCACCGAGATGGAAAGCTTTGGTATAGACCCTGAGGCCCCAGAACCTGAAAAAGTGGAAATTCTGATAAACTATATTGAGAAGCTGAGGGATGAGAGCGGAAATATGGTTTTTACAGCGATGGAAATCCAGGAGTACAGGGAATACCTCAGAAAACTGGAGGGGAGGAGATGACCCCAGAGACTGCAGTTCCATTTGTTAATAGAGAGCAGGAGCTCAAAATCCTTACAGAGATTGTTGAGGAAGCAGTATCAGGAAAAACCTCTGCAGTGCTGCTCAAAGGGGAAGTGGGGATAGGGAAAACAAGGCTTGTTGAAAAGGTCCTGGAAATTGCAAGAGAGAAGAATTTTCAGTTTGGTGTGGGCCATGGGGTTAAGGGTGTTCGGATCCCATTTGTGACCCTCGCGGAATGCTTTTCTGAACTAGGAATTGAGCATCTACTCTCACCCCAGAAACCGCCAAGAGTGGATTGTGTCTATCTCTCCACAAATAAGGGAATTCTCATAGCAAAGGTGGAGCGAGAAAATTTTGAGATCAAGCCAGAAATATTCACAGCAATGCTAGCCCTCGTCAACAGATTTGTCCAGGATTCCATGAAGCTCATTGACCCGCATGTTGCTGGAGGGCTTGGAAGACTTGAATATGAGGGCTGGTGGATAGTGGTGGAGAGACTCGGGGACCTGAACCTTGTAGCAATCCTTTCTGGCAGGGAAACAGAATTCCTGATTGAGGATATGAGAAATTCGCTTTTCAACATCCAGAAAAAGTATGGAAAGATTTTAAAAAACTGGAATGGAGACGCAGATGCAGTTGCTGGAATAGAGGAAGAATTTCGGCATCTGATTACATCTGGTAAATATGATGGAATAGATTACGGAAAAGGAGATTTTGCAACGCAGCGAACAAATCTATTTGAAAATGTGACGAGGGGTATTTGCAGAGTATCAGCTGAAAAACCAATACTTCTGGTAATAGAAAATATCCAGTGGGCTGACGAATCCACAATCTCAATGGTCTCCTACATCCTCCAGAACCTCAGAGATGCTAGAATTTTTGTGCTCCTCACCGCAAGAACAGATGAACTGCAAGAGAGCTTTGCAAATGAGGTGCTGGGAGAGCTTGTAAACTCAGGGTTTATGATTGAGATTGAACTCTCAGAGTTGCCAAGAGAGCACAGGGTCTTAATTCTTGAATCCATTGCAAACGGAATCGGAAAGCAGGAGGAGGTGATAAATGAGATTCTCCTTGAGACAGGGGGTAACCCGCTGTTTCTAATTGAGATAACAAGATACATGATTGCAGAGCATGAACTCGTGAGGGAGGGTGAAGGGTGGAAGATTGTGAGAAAGAAGGAGCATAGGCTTCCGAGAAGGGTTGAGGAAATTTTCAGGAGAAAACTCTCAGCACTGAATGAGATGAGAGAGATTGTGGAATGTGCCTCGGTCATTGGAGAAAGTTTCAATCCAGATATTTTGGCCGCTGTGTTTGGGATAGAGAAATTTCAGATGCTCAGAATGCTGAGGAATATTGAGCACTCCGGGCTGATAACATTTAGAGGCAACGAATGTGCTTTTGTCCATACCCTTGCAAGGGAGGTTACTTATCAGTCAATACCACAGCCTGTACGGGCAATGTATCATGAGAGAGTTGCTGAGGCCATGGAAAAAATTTACAAGGAGAGGCTTGAAGAGAATTTAAGTAGGGTGGGATACCATTATTACAGGGCTGGAAATTCAGGTAAGGCCCTGCCCTACCTCCTGAAAGGCATCAGAAATGCAGAGGCAAAATTTGCGAATGAGGAGGCACTCCAGTTAATTGGCTATGCCAAAGAACTCTGCCAGGGAGATGAGAACTTAAAAGAGGTTTATGTATCCCTTCTTGAGAGGGAAGGAGATATTTACCAGATTACTGGAAGATACAGGGAAGCTGTGAATGTTTACTCCTCCCTGCTTCCACTTACCTCCTCGCCAGAAAGAATTTACAGAAAAATGGCGGAGTGCGCCCGTGCTCGTGGAGACTATGATGCAGGGCTGGAATATGTGAGAAAAGGGCTGGAATATGTGAACAGGACAAACAGGGAGTATGGGAGATTGCGGTTGATTGAGGGAACAATCCACTACAGAAAGGGAGAGATTGAGGAGGCACAGCAGATTTATCTGGAAGTTCTATCTGTATTTGAGGAGTTCGGTGCTGAGGAGCGGGACAGGGCACTGTTACTCAACAATATGGGAAATGTTTATTTTGAGAAGAGAG
>JAWACX010000142.1:0-4948 GCA_038896575.1 Thermoplasmata archaeon | reverse complement strand
AGCCAGAACCTTTTTTTCAGTAGGCCAATTTTCTCTCCTTCTGCTTTTTCAGCAAGTCTATTGAGTTCAGCAAAAAACCTCTCCACATCAATGAATCTTGTTATAGGTATGGCGTTCCCATCTTCCTCAATAAACAGATAGGTGGCAAGCCCGCAGTGCGGATGCGAGGTAAAGGCAACAACTGGCTCATCCCGCATTGCATAGAAGAATCTGGAGATAGGCGCCACCACAGGCACGGGATAGAAGTCCTCTTTCTTGAGAAAGTCTGTCTGTTTTACAAGCCGATCCACAAGGTCTGGCAAAGTGAACCTGCCCTGCATCCGCTCCTCCTGGTTAATTCTGCCAGTGAATGAAACTGGCTGATAGTTTACCGCCTTGATGATGTCTCTGTTTTCAATTGCATATTTCAAGATGGCACCAACTTGATGGTCATTAAGTCCGTTCACAACTGTTGGAACAAGGACAACACTCATTTTCAGGTTATCCTGTTTCAGTTTCCTGATGTTTTCAATTGCCTTCTTTTTCACCTCAAGCAATGGCTTTCCTCTCGCCTTTATGTAAATCTCCTCTTCCAGACCATCAAACTGGAGGTAAACTGTGTCCAGACCAGCAATTGCACACTGTTTCACATAGTCATAACTCCTTGCAAACTTTACACCATTTGTGGCAACCTGAATCTGAGAGAAACCAAGTTTCTCTGCCTCCTGCAAAACCTCAATAAATTTCGGATAGACGGTTGGCTCACCCCCTGCAAACTGAATTGCAGTGTTAGGCACTGGTCTCTGGTTCCTGAGAACCTTCATCATTTCCACAACCTGCTCAAAACTTGGCTCATAAACATAGCCAGCAGCATTTGCGTTTGCAAAACAGATTGGACATCGCAGGTTACAGCGGTTGGTTAAATCCAGATTTGCAAGCACAGTGTGGCTCAGATGCAGATTGCAGAGCCCGCAGTTATCCGGGCAGGTTTTAGCATTCTTTATCGCCGGGTTTTCCACACCAATACCATCAAACGCCCATTTTTCTGCCTTTTTGTAGAGTTCCACATCACTCCAGTAAATGTCCTTGAATGTGCCATGCTGGGCACAGCGCTTTTCAATCATCACCTTACCGTTTTCCTCAAAAATCTTCGCCTTTATCACCTTGCCGCACTCAGGGCAGAGTGATTCAGTTTCTTTCGGCAGGCCTTTTTTCAAACTGCTTTTCTGCACGACCATGGTATCACGGAACAATGAAAGAATGGAAAAAGATAAATCTTTTGTAGCATTCGGTGAGACATGTATGAGGCATTGTTTGAGGTCTTAAAAGGATTTGAGAACGCGGACATTGCTGAATTTGAGCGCCTAACCAGTAACGCAATTTCTGCGATGGAAGGAATAGGGCTCAGCCCTGCAGAAGCAAAGGTATATGTGTACCTTTTTGTCGCAGGATATGGAACTGTTGATTTAATTGCAACCATAGCTGGCTTACCCAGAACCTCTGCCTACAGGATTTTCGGAAGACTTGAGAAAAAAGGGTTTGTGAAAGCAATTGGCAAGGAGCCGAGAATTTATCGTGTGGTTTCTCCTGAAATTATTGCTTCTAACATAGCTGGTAGAATTGCAGGCGGTTTTGAAGCCCTGGAAAAATACAGGATTTCTCTTGAGGATGCACGGCTTAGTGCTGTGCAGCGTTTTGACCAAAAGGATTTCGGGAAAAAGTTGAGGGTGCTTGTTGATGCATCTGAAAGAGAACTGCTGATTTCAACTTCTCAATTTACAAAATTGTGGAAACTGGGAGGAGAGGCGATAAATCATGGAATTGCTAAAAACCTGAAAATTGTTCTGTTAACACCTAAGCCAGTAAAACTTAACGGCGTTGATTGTGTTCTGGTTGAAAAAATTAGGACAACGGAGATTGTGGCTGACAGGAAAGCAATGGTTTTCACAACAAACTGGAAAGAGTTCTATTTCACAACTCAGCCCGAGTTCATTGCTCATGTGCTCGCAGGTTGGAACGGGAAGATTTAGCACTTCAGCAATTTTTATATACCCCTCCAAATATGGTTGCTTTTGAAAAAAATATCATAAGGTGAAAAAATGGCACTTGAAGGTGTTTCCCCAAACGCGGAGAAGGTGTATGAGGTAATGAAAGAGCTCGGAATCGTCGGTGAGGCAAAGATGGCGACTGCAGAGAGAATTACCCAGGCAGCAAAACTGCCAAAGAACATGGTGCTTAACGCACTCCAGGAATTGCAGAACAAGGGTTATGTGAAGAGAAAGGTAAGAGAGAAGGCTGCGGGATACTACATCATCGAAGGAAAGTAAATCCCTCAAAATTCATTCCTTATTCTTAATTCTTTAGTTCTTTTGTGTGTAGAAGGTAGCTTTGATGTTCGGATGGCACGGAAAGCTTCTCCGTGTGAATCTGGGTGAGCAAACCTCCTCACTGGAACAAATCTCTGAGGAGCTTTTACAAAGTTTTATCGGGGGAAGAGGGCTTGGTGCTGCAATAGCTGATAGGGAACTAAAGCCGGGAACTGAACCACTTTCGGAGGAAAACAAGCTGATTTTTTGCGCTGGGCCACTGACAGGGACAGGTGTGCCCACAAGTTCAAGGTTTACCTGCACCTCAATTTCACCGCTTACCAGAACCCTCTTTGATTCAAATTGCGGCGGTGTTTTCGGGATTCAACTTAAGCGTTCTGGAGTTGATGTGTTGATTGTGGAAGGCAGGGCTGAGAAACAAGTCGTTCTCTATGTTGATAATGCAAAAGCAACGATTGAGGATGCTGAGGGGCTCTGGGGCAAGACCACACAACAGGTATTTGATGCGCTAGAGAAGCATGGGAAGGTTCTGTGCATTGGACCGGCTGGAGAAAATCTTGTAAAAATTGCCAACATCCAGAGTTCAAATTACCATGCGCTGGGAAGGGGTGGCCTCGGTGCCGTTATGGGTGCCAAAAAATTGAAGGCAATAGTATGCAGAGGCAACGCAAATGTGGGCGTGAAGGACAAAGAAAAGCTCAGGTTTTTTGTGAATGAGATGATGAAATGGCTGAACGCAAACCCTATAACATCAAAGGCACTGCCATACCTTGGCACTCCGGGACTTGTAAATCTGATAAACGAATATGGGATGCTTCCTGTTCAGCGCTGGAAGGAGGGGTTTGACCCGAGGGCTGAGAGAGTTTCTGGTGAGGCCTTGCGGAAGTATTTTGTAAGGCAGGAAGGTTGCAGGGCCTGTCCAATAAACTGCGGAAGAATTTCCGGCATGGATGGAATCTTTGTGAAGGGGCCTGAGTACGAAACAATCTGGGCCCTTGGAATTAACTGCGGAATTTTTGAGCTGGGCACAATCATTGCAGCCAATCATCTCTGCAATCTCTATGGTCTGGATACAATTTCCACAGGAGCCGCAATTGCTGCAGCAATGGAGCTCTGCGGGAAAAACTGGGAATTGAATGCGAAATTTGGAGATGGAGAGGGTTTGCTAAAATTGATTGAGAAAATTGCATTCAGGCAGGGAATTGGGAATGAGCTGGCAGAGGGTTCTGAATATTTTTGCAGCACCCACGGGTTAGAAAGCTTTACAGTGAAAGGCCTGGAATTGCCAGCTTACGACCCACGAGGTGCATTCGGGCTCGGCCTGGCCTATGCAACAGCCAACAGGGGAGGATGCCACTTGAAGGGTTACATGATTGCACCAGAAATTCTGGGCATACCCAGATTCTTCAACCGTTTCACGGAGAGTGACAAGCCAGACATCGTGGCAAGGGTGCAGAACACTGCAGCAGTGATAGATTCGCTTGTGCTCTGCCTCTTCACGAATTTCGCTGTCTCTGAAGGGTATTACGCCCGTTTGGTTTCTGCAGTTACTGGTGTTGAGTTCAGGGCAGAGGACCTCCAGAAGATTGGAGAGAGAATCTGGAATCTTGAAAGGCTCTGGAATGTGAGGGCTGGGAGAGCTGTGGACACGCTACCGGAAAGCTTACTCAGGGTGCCATTGAAAACAGGGCACTCTGCGGGTAAAGTGGTGCCCCTGGAAACCATGCTTCAGAAATATTATTCAATCAGGGGCTGGGATGAAAACGGGGTTCCAAAGAGGGAGAAGCTGAGGGAACTCGGGCTCAGGATTTGTGAGGAGTAAACCTTTCATCCCTCAGGTCTCAGCACATACACTCTACCAGCATTCACTCCTTTTTCTGCTGCACCTGGAGCACCTACACAGATTTCATTGAGCCAATCGGGGTCAGATGTGAGATTGAAAATGTGGGCGATGCCTCCATACACACAATACCCATACCTATCACCCGATGTTTTGCCTGTGAGAATTATATCTGCATTCGCTCCGCTTAGATGGGTGTTGAATGTCCATGAAGAATTTCCGTAAAAGACATAAACCCTTCCTCTTTGTTGCTCGGTAAACGGTGCCCCTACTACAATGTCTGGATAACCATCTCCATTGTAATCTCCACCACCAGATACCGAATACCCAAACCCATCCAAGGAATAGACCCCGTTGATAATCACCCCCACTCTGGACCGATTAAAGGAGAAGGTGATGTTGTAAAGCAGGGGTGTAAAAGCGGCGTGAGTCGTGCTTAATTCAATTCTATAGCGGAAAATCTTGCCATCTGGCTCATCATTTGTGAATCTCCAGAGGGAGCCATTTCCCACAGCAACCCAGGTTTGTCCATTGTCCCTTGTTACGCTTACATTTATGTAGGTTCGAACTGGTGTGGGTAATTGCAAGCTCGGTGTAGAGGCGTGCCAGAACTGTGTAGTCCCAAAATTATTTCCCGCCAATAAATCTCTTTCTTCTTTGTTTCCCACCAGCATGTTC
This sequence comes from Thermoplasmata archaeon, assembly GCA_038896575.1. GTDB lineage: Archaea > Thermoplasmatota > Thermoplasmata > Lutacidiplasmatales > SKW197 > SKW197. Next base: position 124 of record JAWACX010000142.1, on the reverse strand, counting down.
TCACCAACCGAATAATCTACATGCCAGACCTAAAAGACACTCAGGAGGAAGATTTTCCCAGAAGACATCATCTGGTGTTTTAAGCCCACTCGGATCCGCTCCTTCGTGTGTCCTTACTGAGTTG
>JAWACX010000141.1:0-4983 GCA_038896575.1 Thermoplasmata archaeon | reverse complement strand
AGCTGCGGAACATAGCGAAAAACACATTTGAGGCAGGGAACAAAATTGAGGCTGCGAGAATCATAAAAAACGCGCTGAATGACATGGAGATAACGGTAAAGGACAAAATTCTCAAAACAAAGGAAGAGCTTGAGGGAAAAATGAACTTTCTGAGAAAGTACGGTGTTGAGCTATCTTCAGTTGAACAGGCTGTAAAGAATATCGCAGTTGATGTGGAGAACAGGGATTATATCACGGCAAAAAACCATATTGAGCAGGGCAACAAGGCTCTGAGCAATCTCGCTGAGATAAAGGCAAGGGAGTTACTTTTCTCGCTCAAGGATTACATTACGAGGCTTAAAAAGGAGAGTGTGCCTGTTGCAGACAGAAGCGGTGAAATTGAGGTACTTATCACTGCAGGGAAGCATCTGGAGGCAATCACAGCTTATGAACAGATTTTGACGGAGGTTAACGGAATTTATGCACAGCACATTATGGAAACTGTTGAAGAGGCTGAGGGATACATAAAGACGAGTGGCCATCTCCTAGCCTCAACCGAAAATTTCCTTGAAACTCTGCGCCAGGCAAAATCTCTTGTGGAAACTGGAAATCTTGATGATGCTTGCCAGATTGCAACACAGGTGAGACAGCACATTGTATCCCAGATAGAAGGGAAGATCAACGCTACAATAGGCGAGGCTCAAGGGTACATTGACCGTTTCAAGAGCATTGGGCCAGAAATTCTTTCTGCAGCGATTGTGCTCAACAATGCTTCTCTTTCCCTCTCCCAGAAAAAGTACGGTGAGGCCTATAACCTTGCCACTAGCGCAATAACAAAAATAATGGAAAGTGTGAGGGAGCACACTGCCCGTGAGATAGAGGATTACAAGAGTTTTATTGCTGACTGTGAAAGAATTGGTATTGATGTCACAAAATTCAGAGAAGGGGTTGTCAGGGCTGAGAGATTACTGAGGGATAATCGGGTAGTGGAAACATATTATACAATTAAAGAAACAAAAAAACTGGGCGATGAAAGCATGTCAACTTATCTTGCCTCTCGTGTTAATGATGCAATTGCAAAAATAGAGGAGGCTGAAAGGCTGGGAATAGATACTGTAAAGGTCATCCAGTTGAAAAACCGTGTGGTTGCGGTACAGCAGTCTCCAAATGTACTAGATGCGTTGAGAGAGCTCAAGAACATTGAACTTGATACAACAAATGCGGCAGAGGAGAAGGTAAGGGAAGTTTATGACAGCATCAACGATATAGTTTCTTACTTTGCAGGCGCTGGTCTGGAGCTTTCTGATGCAATTGCAATGCTCCAGAGAGTTTCCGAGAACATTGCCTCCAAGAATCTGATTGACGCAATGGCAACATTAATCGAGTGTGAGAGTGCCGTTGTGGAGAGTGTGGAAAAATACATTGGTACAGAACTTGCAAAACACCAGAAATTTATCACTTTTCTGGTAAGGGTTCTTCCAGAAACTGCCTCGCTTATTGAACAGATCAAGAAGGTGCAGGACCTCCTTGTGGTGAGGGATTATAAGAAATCTCATGCTACACTGGGAGAGCTGGGGAATGCAGTGCAGAAAAATGTGGGGGAAAAACTAATACCTGCTATTGAAACCAAAATCCAGGAAGTAGGGGAATTGAGGATAGTTGGTGTGGATACCTCAAAGGTTGAGGCCATGATGAAAGAGGCAGTGGAGACATTCCGTTATGGGGATTACCTGAGAGCGAGGGAACTCTATGAAAATGCAATGACCCAATTTGAGAAACTCCTAGCGGCCCACACAAACACCGAGATTGAGGTTCTATCAAAGAATCTGGAGGTTGCAAAGATGCTTGGTATGGATGTGGGCAATTACAATGCGCTTTTCTCCCAGATTAAGAGCCAGATCTCAGGAGGTAAGTACAGGGATGCGTTGCTTCAGATATCAACACTTCAAAAAGAATTGTATGGGAAGCTGAAGGCTGTGATTGAGAAGAACATTTCCAGATGTATTGAGGAAATGGAGGCTGCCTCTGAACTCAACATAGATTTCAGCGAGGTCAATGCTCTGCTGGAAGCTGCAGAAATGAAATTCAAGTACATGGACATGATGGCTGCCTATCAACTGGTTACGAAGGCAAGAGAACTCATACCTGAGATTGTTCGGAATCAGATTACAAGGGAGATAGACCTCCAGATAGAAAGAGGGGCTAAGCTACGGGAGAGAGGAATTGATATTTCCAGACATGAGCATTTCCTTCACAAGGCAAAGGAAAGACTTGAGGCCGGGAAATACTCAGAAGCAAAATTCCTTGTGGTAAGGTATATGAACAGTATTCTTCCCATTCTGGAGGAAAACTTTGACAAGAGCATAGATTATCTGAAGGCCACAATCAACACCGCAAAGCTGATTGGTTTAAGTGTTGAAGGGGAAGATGCTCTCTGGTCTGAAATAAAGGGGAAGATTGCCGTTGGTGATTATATTGGTGCTAACGAGGTAATAGAGGCGTTTCAGAGCAAACTTATTGAGAGGATTGAAAATACTGTGAAGGCAGAACTTCAAAAGCTCTCAGCACTTCTAGAGATTGGTAAGGCCTATAGATGCCCGGTTAGTGGCATTGCAGAAGCCTATGCCACTGCCCAGAAAGAATTCCAGGGGAAAAGGTATCAGGATGCCCTTAAACTGGCAAGAGAGAGCATCAACCAGATTGAAGCAATCCTGAGCGAAAGGGCGAAAATAGAGCTGAAAAATCTAGAGGCTGAGGTCAAGGAATATGCAAGCTATGCTGTGGATACTGCAATAGCTGAGAAAATCCTGGAGGAGGCAAAGAAGCGCCTTGGGGAAAAGAACTATTCCCTCACATTTGATTCAATAACCCATGCAAGGCACAATCTGGAGCAAAACGCTGCAGCATTTGAAAGGAAACTCATTGAGGGCATCCAGCAACTCGTAGAAATTGCCAGCGAAACGAAAATTAACATTGAACAGTGGATTGTCCTTTTCAACAATGGCCGGGAGCTCCACAATACAGGCAAACTTCTCGAAGCTTTAAACCCCCTTGTCACTGCCAGGGAAAAAATTACCCAGACAATAAAGAATGAACTCAGAGCCAGAATTGAAACAATGCAGAGCACTGTTGAACTTGGTCGTGAGATGAAAATTGATGTCTCCGAGATTGAGAAAAGCATCCAGGGTGCCCAGAAGGCATTGCTCATAAACAGTTTCGAAGAAGCGCATAAAAATATAACTGCAGCTACATCCAGATTTGTTACTGTAGCCACTGCAACCCTTGGTGCTGAGATATCAAAGGTTGAAAATATAATCAATGTAGGTGAGACCATTGGATGTAACTTAGCGGCAAATCGGAGGGAGGTTTTGAAGGCAAAGGAGATGGTGGTAAATAAGGAGTTCAGGGCTGCGAAAAAGTACATTGATGAACTGGCTGCTAAAACAAAGAGCGCGGTGTCTAAACGAGTGCTGGACGAGATTAACAGCGCGAGAGAAATAATGAGCTTGGCAAAAAGGTTTGGACTTGAAACTTCAAAGCAGGAAGAAGTTCTTAATACCTCTGAGGAAATTGTGAAAAATGAGAGATACCAGGAGGCATACAACCATGCAATTGAAACTAAGGCGTTTCTTGTGAACAGTGTAGTCAAATTCCTCAATGGAGAGATTTCCGCAGTAAACGCCCTTCTCAATGTTTCGCTCTCAATTGGGGTCCCGGAACTTGCAAAGGCGAAAGAAAACATCGACGAGAGCTTGAGAAAACTTCATGAGATGGAATTTGAAGGGGCTTATGCAAAACTGGATGCTGCCAGGAATCTCATCCTCAAAAATGCCACTGATTACCTGAGTGCTATTGTGAAAGATGCTGAGAATATGCTGGCTGATGGAAGAAGCATTGATGCTGTACTGGGCGAGGAACTTTATGCAAAAATTGAAAATGCAAAGGCAAACATAAGCCAGCAGAGGTTCCGTGAAGCAAAGGAGATAGCAATGGAAGTTTATGAGAAAGCAATAAACTCTGCCAGGGATAAGATTCAGGAAAGGCTTAATATCCTCAACTCCCTGCTAAACCTTGCAAAGAACTATGGAATTTTAGTTGAAACAGCACCTGAGACCTTGAAGAAAATCTCAGAAATGCTGGATGTCAGGAACTTCAAGGGGGCCAACAAGTTGTGTCTTGATTTAACAAAGAAGGTGAGTGACTTACTCCAGAGTTACTGTGAGACCCAGATACTCAACACTGCAAAGCTTGTTGACCTCGGAGAGTCCTTAGGCATTAAGATGCTGGAAATAAAACGTTCTGTTGAGAGCACATGGGGCCTTCTAAGAAACAGACAGTACCAGGATGTTGTGAATCTCACGAGTGAGGTGCAAACAAAGATTCACGGAATGCTTGATCACTTCCTAATGGATGAAATTCAGAGAATCCAGAATGAGATAAAATATGCAGAAAGCATTGGTGCAAATCCTGCAAAAATAAAGGAGATGCTGGAGAGTGCACTGGCAAAGCACAGAGAAAAAGATTATACAGGTGCCCATAGAATTCTCCAGGATACTGAGACCGCTCTCGGAAGAGTTTTGGCAAGACATATAAGCGACTCCGTAAGTGTTGCAAGACTCACCTACGACATTGGAGTAAGAATTGGAGTTGACCTTAAGGACATCAACGAGAAATTCAAGGAGGTTGAGAGGTTAACAAATGAGAGAAAATTCAGAGATGCATATTCTGTTGTTGTTGAAACGAGAAAAAATATAATTTCAAGGATTGAAAACTATATGAATGACATTGTCAATGCTGTAAATCAAAAAATTGAAACTGCAAGTGAGCTTGGTGTGGATGTGACAAATGCCAGGGCAATGTTTGAGGTAGCAAAGAACACAATCCGGGGAAAGGATTATCTCGAGGGTAGGTTCATTAGCACTTGCAGGCATACCACCTTTTGTTGGATTTTTCAGTAAAGACCCGATAATAGAGGGTGCATTTGAGATTAACATATTTGTATTT
>JAWACX010000140.1:0-5009 GCA_038896575.1 Thermoplasmata archaeon | reverse complement strand
GCCTCTGGGCATCCCCGAACCTGCCCACTTTTTCCGTGAACGCTTTTCGGGGTGCGAAGCACCCTGAAAAGGGTTCCGCGAGAGGCCCCGATGATTGACCACTACACTACGGGAGCTCAGAGAAAGGAAAAAAAGAAGGTTATTTATATTTTGCCCATTTTGATCCATTCAATGCATCTGCTTCTCCTTGGTAAGGATGGGAAGAAATACATAGTTCATGCTACAGGTGGTATGCAGAAGGTTCCTGGCCTTGGGGTAGTGGACACAGAGTTACTGATGAGAACAAAAATTGGTGATATGCTGGAACTCTTTGGTGAACGATACATTGTGCTTAAGCCTGAGCCTGCTGACTACATTGAGTTAATCAAAAGAAAAACCCAGATAATTCTTCCTAAAGACACTGGTTACATTATCACCAGATGCGGCATTTCTCCCGGCAAGAAAATCTGCGAGATTGGTGTAGGCGTCGGAGGCCTAACAATTTTTCTGGCATTCATTGTTGGAAAAACAGGGAAGGTATTTGGATACGAGAAAAGAAAGGAACACATTCAGGAAGCAAAAAGGAACCTCTCTGTGCTTGGACTTGAGGATATTGTGGAATTTTTTGAGCAGGACGCGGAACAGGGAATAAGCCAGAGAGGGGTAGATGCAGTAATCTGCGACATCCCGGAACCCTGGAAAATAATGGGGTTTATAAAGGAGGCCTTGAGAACTGGTGCATGGTGTGCCTGCTATCTTCCCACATACAACCAGGTTGAGAAGACTGTGCTGGCAATGGAGAAGGAGGGATTTGGAGAGATTGAGGCTCTGGAGCAATTGCTCAGGAAGCTGGTGGTTGTCCAAAATGCTGTAAGACCTGATTTTTCAATGCTCGGACACACAGGCTTCCTTGTTTTTGGAAGAAAAATGGTGTAAATCAGAACACAGCACCGAGGGTTGGCTTATCCAGGTAATCTGCATCATAGAAAACTATGCCTTCACGCATTGCATTGAAGTCAATCTCGGAGGATGCAAAAAGGTTTGCACGCCACCAGAGTTCCAGCACAGAGGTGGCCAGGGCACCCAGATAGTTAGAGAGAACAGGAATTTCGTTGGCTGAGAAATCTGTGAGGAGTAGTGCGTTGCCATAGGTAAGGTCCCGCTCGTTCAGTAAGAGAATGTAACGCTCAAGAAGTTTTTTTGCATCCTCTGTGAGTGGAAGAAGCTTTTCCTCATGCTCCACATTCTTCACAAATACCAATTCGCCATCCTCCTCCATCCTATACCACCTAAGCATTCCCTTTTCAAATCTGAGCACGAACCAATCTAAGCTGGGTGTGGAATAAACAGGGAGATTTACAATATCCTTTTCCCTGAACACCTCCAGACTCATTTGAGAGGCATATTTTGCAGCATCCACATTTACCTCTGCATCAAAGATTTCTGAGGGACTGGCAACTCCAAATTCGTTTGTATCTGCAAAAGAGAGAATTTTTTCAAGCCCTTCCTCTGTTGTGAAAAGTGGAAGAATTTCCAAAACCAGTTTCTGCAACTCCTCCTGAGAAGTGTAAACACCGTCTTCCTCCATACCCTCTTTTGTTTCTCTGTATCTCTCTTCCACTTCCTTTACTGTTCTGGCAATAACTTTCTCTTCCGGGAGAAACTGCTCAGCCACCTTCCTGATGTCCTCACCATCGCTCTCCCAGAGCCCCCTGCAGGAAAGATTTGCAGTTATCTGGAGCCGTGTAGAAAGATGCCTCTGGAAAGGATAGAGGCGACAGTACAATGGTCGCTGCCCATAAATTGTGCATTTTTTCTGGCTAAGAAAACTGCAGGCTCCATGGCGATTCTTGAGTTTAATCACATACTTTAATTCCCCATCTGCAAATTTCCGCTGGACTTTTTCCTTCCATTCTTCGTTAGAAAGAAAGAGGGCAAGTTCCTCAGCAGGAATTTCCGGTTCACAGAGACAGCAGAAAGCACAGTTGTCCAAACATCTGTAATTTTCAGTGAGAAAGGCAAAGGAGGTTTTCATTGGCATTTCACCTCATAATAATTTCGTCCCTCCGGGGTCCATAAGAAACAAAACCAACCCTCACCCCAGTGTAATCCTCAATCAGCTCAATGTATTTCTCCATGTTTCTATCCCCTGGTTTCTCCCAGCCATCCAGTTCAACATATACTGGCTCAACCCTTGCAAGTTGACCCATGTTTGCTGGGAATCTTCTGGTCTCCTTCCCATCAATTCTGTAGGCAATACATACCTTTAGTTTTTCCAGCCCTGCAAGGGTATCCACTTTCGTCAAGGCTATGCAATCCACTCCATTGAGCATCACTGAATAATTCACCATAACCAGATCAAGCCATCCTACCCTCCTGGGCCTCCCAGTAGTTGTTCCATACTCTTGGCCCTTTTCACGAATAACCTCCGCAGTTTTGTCCTGCATCTCTGTTGGGAATGGGCCTTCGCCAACCCTGCTGGTATATGCTTTAACAACTCCAATAACCCTGCCTATTTTTGCAGGTGGAAGCCCTGCGCCAGTGCAAGCCCCTCCCGCAAAGGTATTTGAGGAAGTGCAATGGGGATAGATGCCATGGTCAATGTCAAGATGTGTCCCCTGGGCTCCTTCAAGTAACACTCTCTTGCCTTGCTCTATTGCCTCGTTGAGATAACAGGCAGTATCGGTAACATATTGACTGAGTTTCCTGCCATAATCAAGATATTCATTTAAAATGCTCTGAAAATCCACTATCTCCTTTCCATAAGATGCCAGCAACCTCTTTTTCATCTCGTAAACCACCTTGAGTTTTTCCAAAAATTCATTCTCATCCAGCAAATCACACACACGGAGGCCAAACCTGGAGGCCTTGTCTGAATAGCAGGGTCCGATACCTCTCCTCGTGGTTCCAGCACCGAATTTGCCTTTCACTTCTTCCTCAAGGGCATCAATCTGTTTGTGGTATGGCATCACAAGATGGGCCCGGTCGCTTATCTTTAACTCAGCAGTCTGGATTTGCATTTCCCTGAGTTTCTCAAGCTCCTGGAAAAGCACAGCAGGGTCAAGAACTACCCCATTGGCTATAACTACAACTTTGTCCGGCCTGAGAATCCCCGAGGGAAGGAGATGAAATGCAAATTTTTTGTTACCAATGACTATTGTATGTCCTGCATTGCTTCCGCCCTGATACCGCACCACAATGTCTGCTTTCTCAGCAAGCACATCCGTGATTTTTCCCTTGCCTTCATCGCCCCACTGGGTGCCCACAATCACAGTTGCCTTCTCCATGAAAGAAAGGAAGGCGAGGTGGATAATATGGATTGTGGTAAATCCAACAGCTACCGTAACCTTCTTATTTTCCCATGGCTTCATTTTTTTCAATGTTCTGCGAGATTCCAAAAAAGAATGCGTCCAGGGAAGAGATTGACTACATTTTAGGTAATTATAAGGTTGTAGCAATTGTGGGAGTTTCCGACAAACCAGAAAGAGATAGCTATGCTGTGGCAAAATATTTGCATGAGCACGGCTACAAAATTATACCGGTGAATCCAAACATTCACTCGCTATTCGGGATAAAAGCGTATCCCAGACTGAAAGATGTGCCAGAAGAGGTGGAAGTTGTGGACATATTTAGGAGGGCTGAGGCAGTGCCTGAAATAGTGGAGGAAGCGATAGAGAAAGGGGCAAAGGTAATCTGGATGCAGAAGGGAATTGTGCACAATGCAGCTGCAGAGAAAGCGAGAAACAAAGGGCTTCTTGTCGTGATGGACAGATGCATGATGGTTGAGCACAAGGCAAGGACTAAAGGAGAGAACAGCACCAATTTCTGAACTCAATTTTCTCTCCTGATTTCTCAAGAAGTTCTCGAAACTCGCGTGTGGGTTGTGCAATCCCTGTAAATCCATGCTCCCAGGCAAGTTTTTCGATGTCAAGTTTCCTGGGCCGCATGCAACCGAGTATGAGCTCCCCAGAGATTTTTTTCCTTGCATATCTGAAGACCTCTGACACTCTCTCCTCTGGCACATCCACACCTTCCAAAGGTGTTCCAGAGACAGGAACAAGGACATTCAAAACAAGTTTTGGAAGTGAGTATTTTGCCACAAGGTCTATTCCTGCCTCCTCCCCGCTCTCTTTTCCATGGTTAATTCCAATTGTGATGTGCGGCACAACAGTTGCCTTGGCACCCAGCAAATTAGCAATCGTAGTTTCATAAGCTCCAACAGGTACATCCAGCCCGTAGATTTCCCTTATTGTCTCTTCAGAACCGACAACATCAACAGAAAACACATCTATGCCAGCAGCCACATAGAGGGCAGCAATCTCCCTTGTAAACACAAGACCAGTATGGGCATTTATTTTGAGGGGTGTGGAACGCTTTACCTTATGCACTCCTTCAAGCACATTCCAGAGAGGCACCCGCCCTTTATTGTCACATCCGCCTGAAAGGAGAAAGCCTGTGCTTCCTTCACCTAGCAGTTTCTCACCAATTGATATCAAATCCGCATTATCCCTGCATGGCAACATACCTCTGAGAAATTTGGCACCACAATGTTTGCATTGAAGTGCACATCTTTCTCCAGTCACAGAAATCCCGGGAAATTTTTCTAGTGAGTAGAATTTCAGCTTTTCACCTCTTTTGGTTTTGTGTTTCTATATACATTTACACCTTTTAAAATCTTTTGTTAGGAGTAAGAGTTCACTTAGGTGAAATTATTTTTCAAATGGCTTCTCCAAAATACGGTGGTCACATTGGTCTCTGCTTCGTTTCACTAAGCCCAAGTTTCGCAGTATATAAACCAAAGTCTCGCGAATTCATTTTTTCGGAAATACTGGCTAAAACGCCTTTCGTATGCCACAAAACGAAAAATATATATATATGGCCTCGCTATTCCTTATAACATGCATGTGAATGTAACCACCAGGAAGTACAAGGACAAAATCTACTATGCTGTCAGGGTATTTGAGACCACATACCAGAACGGCAGAAAAATAACAAAAATAGTAAAAACAATTGGTAACACGACAGAGAAA
>JAWACX010000139.1:0-5031 GCA_038896575.1 Thermoplasmata archaeon | reverse complement strand
GTATATAAGCTTTTGGTTTTGTGTCATACCAAAACGGAAAAAGCCAGATTCTCTTAAAAAATCATTTTGCGAAACTTCGGTTTAGAATGAGAGATTACACTCCTCCATGGAAATTCCTTTTGTGGGCAGGGAAAAGGAACTGGATATTCTGAGAAACGCTTTGGAAAAGACACGGGATACTGGGGCAGGTAATGTTTACATTATTACTGGTCAGATGGGTGTGGGCAAAACAAGGCTGATCCAAGAGGTTTCAAAAACAGCGGAGAAGATGGGCTATGCCATTATGCTTGGCAGAGGTCTGGATGAGAAGGCAGTCCCTTTCCTCCCCCTAATTGAGGCCTTTGAAAAGTACTCCACGAAACCGGAAGAGACTTCAAAGTATGTGCCAACTGGGCTGATAGGAGCAGAGATTGAGGAGAGAGAAGAGTTGATAGGGTTTACAAGGGAGAAGATAAGGATGATGGAGGCAATAATGCGAAGGTTCTCTGAAATTTCAAAAAAACAGCCCGTGATGTTAATTCTCGATGATATCCAGTGGGCAGATACAGGGACATTGAGTGTTTTCCTCTATCTTGCAAGGAATGTAAGAAATCTTAACTTAATTCTGGTAGGTGCATACCCTGACGACTATGTGCGAATTATGAGCAGTCCCCATTTTGAGGAATTTCTTTCAAATCTTGCGATTGAGAAGAATGTAAACACCATTTACCTTCATCCCCTCAAGCGAGAGGACATCTCAAAAATTTTAGGTGCAATTCTGGGCACATGGAAAATCCCGGAGGAGTTCGTGGAGTTCGTGTTTGAAAAAACAGGGGGAAATCCTCTTTTCGTGGAGGAGGTTGGTAGAACAATTCTGGAGAAGGGAATCTTTGATTTGAAGGCAAGAAGGCTTAAAATTCCAGTTGAAAATCTGGAAATTCCAGATTCAATGAAGACCCTTGTTTCAACAAGATTGAAGGTGCTTGATGAGAATGAGATGAGAGTGCTGGGCATTGCTGCAGTCATAGGTAGGGTTTTTGAGTATGCGGTGCTGAGGGAGTCTGCTGGCATTGAGGAGGATAGGTTGCTGGACACCCTAGAAAAACTTGTGAATATGGGAATCTTTGAGCAGATGGCTGATAAATCAGAGAGATTTAGATTTTTGCACAGTGTAGTTTATGATGTGGTTTACTCAGGGCTTACTAGTTCAAGGAAGCGGGTATTCCATAAAAAAGTGGGGGAAATCCTGGAGAGGATGCATGGCACCGATGTAAAATTTCATGGAGAACTTGGACGGCATTTTATGATCGCGGGTTTGCCAGAAAAGAGTGGAAAATACTTCATAAGCATTGCAGAGCATTCCCTGAGGAATTTTGCGTTGCGGGAGTGCATTACCTACTGTGAGAAGGTGCTTGAAATTAGCCCAGGGATTCTTGAGGAAAATATTAAAACTGAGTTTTTGGGGAAAGCCCAGAAAATGTTGGGGGATTGCTTCAGGATTTTTGGGGAGTTAAAAAAGGCAATCACATACTACGAGGAAGCCATTAAAAACACCAGAGAGGAAAAAGACAGAGCTGAACTTTACATAAAAATGAGTGAAGCCTGTTATGAAATCGGTGATGCCGAGAGAGCCCTAGCCCTCCTTGAGAGTGCAAGAAATATCTTTGAGGGTATTAATTCAAGAGATGGGCTGGCTAGACTTCTAATTGCGCAGGCAATGTTTTACTCAGAAATTGGGGAACTGGAAAGAGCAAGGGAGGGGTTTGAGAAGTCCATGGAACTCTGCACCGAGCTGGACGAAAAAATCCTCGGGGATTGCTGCTACGGTATGGGAAGACTTTTTATTGACCTGGGGGAGCTGGACAAAGCAGAGGAGTATCTCTCCAGGGCCCTTGAAATCAGGCAAAGGTACAATCAGAAGGAAGGTGTGGCAGATGTATACAATGGGCTTGCAATAATTGCCCATGATAAGGGGGAGCTTGAGAGGTCCCTCCATTACTATGAAATTGCAAGAAGAATTTATGAGGAACTCGGTGACCTTATCGGGATTTGCAGGGTAAACAATAACCTTGCAGTACTCCGTGTTCAGAGAGGTGAAATGGAGAAAGCAATGGAACTATATCAAAAAAACATTGAGATTTCTGAAAGAACAGGTGACCTTTCAATGTTGATGTTTGCATACCGAAATATTGCCTGGGCACACACCTTCAAAAAGGAGTTTGAAAGAAGTGCAGCGTTTTATGAAAAAGCACTGGAGATTGCCAGAAAAATAGGGGACAAAGCGGGTATAACAACCCTTCTCAACAGGATTGCTGAAGCCTATGCAAATATGGGGAAACTGGATATGGCACTTGAGTGTGCTGAGGAGAGTTTGAAGGTGGCTGAGGCCTTGGGAAGCAAGACACATATTGGTGAGGCAAAGTGGAGCATTGCAGATGTGCATATTGAAGCAAAAAATTATGCGGAAGCTGAAAGGATTTTGCTTGAAGTGCTTGCGCTCTATCGTTCCCTGGGCAATCCAAGTTATGTGAAGGATGTGGAGTATGACCTTGCAAGAGTGTATGCTGCAACTGGAAAAATTGAGGAGGCAAAAAAGCTCTTTAACAGCACGCTGGAATTCTACAGGAAGCTCGGTGCCAGTGGAGTGGTAAAGATAATTGAGGAAGAACTTGGAAAACTGGAGGGAAAGGATGGAGGTTAAGCAGGTAAAGGTTGGTGCACTGGATAACTTTGTCTATGTTTCCTGGGACCCGGAGAGTAAAGAGGGGTTTATTGTGGATTCCTGTGAACCAGAAATAATAAGGGATGCTGTGAAGGGGCTGAAAATAAAATACATTATTCTCACCCACAGACATTTTGACCATACCCATGGGTGCAAGGAACTGGCTGAGGAGTTGAATGCAAAAATTGTAGCTCATAGATTCTCCAGCGCTTTCCATCATATCGGGGTTGATGACGGTGCTGAATTACGGGCCGGGAACATCAGAATCAAGATTCTTCACACGCCAGGGCATACAGAGGACTCAATCTGTATCCTTGCAGAAGGGAAACTGTTTACTGGAGATACACTTTTTGTGGGCGAATGTGGAAGAACAGACCTTCCAGGAGGGAGTTCAGAAATGCTATATCATTCCCTCTTTGAAAAAATTCTCCGCCTTGATGATGGAGTTGAGGTTTACCCTGGCCATGACTATGGAGAAATGCCAGTTTCAACCATAGGGTATGAAAGAGTTCACAACTATACCCTGAAACCCAGAACGCTTGAGGAGTTCATAAAGTTCATGGAGGAATAGCTACATGCTGGTTGGAAACAAATGGAAAAAAATTTATTAGTTTGAAATAATTTTGGGCATCCATTAAGGAAAAAAGGAGGCGAAAAAAATGGAAAGGAAAAAAATATGTGTATTAAGCGGAGCAATAATTCTGAGCATGCTAGTTCTTGCATTGCTCTCCAGTCCCGTGGTAATTGGGAAAAGTGAAAAAACCCAGATATTGCGTTCACCTCCTTATGGTGGAGTATATAAAATTGGAATGCTAAGTGATGTGAAGAACTTAAATCCCTGCGTTGCCAATGATGTCTACTCCTGGTACCTTCTTGACCTTGTTTACGATTCATTGTCCAGGCCTGACGAGACACAGATGCCTGTGCCCTGGGTTGCTGAATCATGGTGGGAAACTACGCCTGACCACATGAATTTAACAGTGAGAGTGCGCCAAGGCCTGAGCTGGCATGATGGGCAACCATTGACTGCTGATGATGTGGTTTTCACATACAACTTTCTGATGGATGTTGGCAGATATGCAATGGCGCTTGAGGCCATTGACTGGACGCCACTCCCAGGTGCAATCGACCGCAACGAAACATATTATGTAGGTGTGCAGAAAGTTGATACCTACAATGTGAGTTTCAAACTCTGGAGACCAGATGCTGCTTTCTTTCTGGATGCACTGGGTGTTCCTTTACTCCCAAAACATATCTGGAGAAACCACTGGGAGGACAAGACAACCTGGAATATGGACTATAACCCCTCAACAGGCACTGCAAATGTGATTGGTTCCGGGCCATTCAAATTCAAATACTGGTATCAGGGAGTAAAAGCAAGCGTTGAGCGGAATCCGAGTTATTTCTGGCAAATTCGGCTGGAGGATGGCAACATTTACACAGCTCCTTTTCTGGATGAAATTCAGTTTCTGCTCTACGGAAACATTGAGAATGCGTTAGATGCGCTGAAGGCTGGAAATATAGATTATATTCCACAACCCTTGGACCCATCCCGAATCCCATTTCTCGCACAAATCCCTGGTGTTAAGCTCTTTGTGAATGATGACCCTGGCTACTTCTACCTCATGTTCAATATGATGTTGCCATATCAGGGTTATGATGAGGGAACAGGCTATCAGCCAAGAGGTTTTGAAACAGACCCAATTACATATCCAGACCCGCAGGCTGGTGAGGATGCCGGGCTGCCATTCAGGAAGGCAGTAGCCCATTGCATCGACAAGGAGTTCATCGTCTCGCACCTTCTTCAAGGATTTGGAGTTAAAGGGGATTCAATAGTTCCTCCATTCTATTCCTTCTGGTACAATGACACACTTCCTCAGTATGACTACAACATAACCACGGCAGTATCCATTCTTGAGGCTGCAAACTATAGGGATGTGAATGGTGATGGCTGGAGGGAGGACTATGCAGGGAGGGTAATGGATGGTCCGAATAGCAACGGACAGATTGACATTCTCACACTCGACTATGACCCTGTAAGAGCAAGGGCAGGCGAGATGATTGCAGAGGCTCTAAAGGCTGCAGGTGTAAAGGCGGAAGCAGTGACAACAAGCCTCGGCCTGATTGTGGATTCTGTGTTTGTCTACAGAGAATTTGAAATGTTTATCCTTGGCTGGAGGTTAGGTTTGGATCCGATCTGGGTCTATGATTTCTTCAACTCAAAGTTTGACTGGTACAATTCAAGCATCGGTGATGGTGGCAACAACGTTGCAGGATACAGGAACCAGCATTATGACAGCATTTCTGCAAAAGTAATGGAAGAGATGGAC
>JAWACX010000138.1:0-5119 GCA_038896575.1 Thermoplasmata archaeon | reverse complement strand
TTCAACTGGGTCGCTCAGATACCTGGCATACACAGAATTCTCGCTGTGGCAGACCCCAGCAACAATATAACTGAGAGCAATGAGGACAATAACCAATTTGAAACAGAGGTTGTGGTGTTTCGGAGCAGTGTTGACCTCCTGATTATCAACACAACAGTTACACTCAGAAACAAGTACTACATTTGCAGTGGAATGGTTTACATTGAGAATGGGTCCCTTGTGCTGATAAACACAACCTTTAAACTCACCCAAACTTCAGACTTCAGTTTTGGCGTTTACATCAACCATGGGAAATTGGTGCTGGAAAATGCAAACTTTACAAGCGATTACAGATATGCAGTTGAAATCTCCGAATCGGAGATATATGCCAACAACTCAATCTTTGAAAGCGCGGTAGTGAACGGGACCGCTACCGCCTTCAAGCTAAGAGGCACCATGTTCCATACAGCTCTCCTGCTCAGTTGTATGGACATAGTGGTTGTAGATACAGAATTTACAACTGAAACTCTGGAATTCCATGGGAGGGCTTATGCAGAAAACACCACATTTGACAGAGTACTCAGATTCAATGGTTCTGACAACATTACTCTTGTTGCCTCTAGCCTCCCGGAAACACCTGATGCCATACTTGCATCCCAGCAGGCGGTCATAAGGATTTATAGATACCTTGATGTGCACCTCACAGACCTGAACAATGCCGGCATTGATGGGGCCAATGTAAATGTGTATGATATCCAGATGAATCTGGTGGCAAGTAACACAACAGTGAACGGTACAGCCAGACATGTCCTCCTCACGGACATTGTGGATGCTACAACTCCATACTATTCCAATTTTGTTGGTGTTTACATTGTACAGATTGCATTTGGCACAGGATACTGGTATAACATCACAATGCCCTCCTACTACTCCTGGCAGAAGGGATT
Source organism: Thermoplasmata archaeon (assembly GCA_038896575.1). Lineage (GTDB taxonomy): Archaea > Thermoplasmatota > Thermoplasmata > Lutacidiplasmatales > SKW197 > SKW197. The sequence continues at coordinate 4,193 of JAWACX010000138.1, read as the reverse complement.
GGAAATCAGTAAAGCAATTCCAGCAGCTCCAGATGTTGCTGTGAGCTTTGCCACTGCATTCCCCATGCTCATACCTTATGGAACGAGCCTGAATGGAACCATAAAAGTGGAGAACCTGGGACAGAGCAGGGCAGAGAATGTACTTATTGAAATCTATGATGGCCTTGAGACTGTATTCTCGGAAAGGACAACAGTGCTTGCAGGCGAGACATTCCTCATCAATTTCACATACACGGCCCATCTGACCGGCTATAGAACCCTTATGGTAGTTGCAGACCCTGGTTCTGAACTCCTGGAAACCGCTAAGGAGAACAATGTTGGTTTAATGGAATTTGCGATATACAATCCAGGCTCCATACTTTTGATTGAAAATACCACAATGGAAATCAAAAATACAACTGCCTACCAATACGGTTCAGTTCTAATTGGCTTCAATGGCACCCTTATTCTGGATAACGCGACTCTTATTCTTTCCCAGCCTACTGCCTACACATATGGCATTTATGTTTACTCTGACGGGAGCCTGATTTTGAAGAACAGCACGATCAGAAGCAACTATCCGTATTATCTCATTACAATCGAAAACGCTACAATCTCTGCAGTAAATTCAAGGTTCATTTCGCCCTCCTTTACCGGCACCCAGAACTCCAGGTATGTGCTGTATAACACCACATTTACTGATGCTGCATTGAACATTTCTGCCTCTGAGTTTACGATGATCGGTGGAAGCTTAACTGAAGGTTTCTGGCAGGGCATTTCCATCTCAGCATTCCAGTTCTACCTTCAGGATATTCAATACCCATTCCAGATTGTGCTTGCACCGAATGCCAGTGCTGTGCTCGTGAATGTGACACTGTCAGGCGGGGGAAATGACATAATCACTGCTGAGGGTGCAGAGGCAAAAATTTACAGGTACCTGGATGTGCTGGTCGTTGACGGGAACAGGAACCCACTGGAGGATGTGAACATCACCGTGCGATTTGCAGCAAATGACACAATTGCAGGAAACATTCATACAGATATCTATGGAAATGCCAGATTTATCCTGCTCACGGACATCATCAACTACTCAATCCAGAGTGTTGGCGGAAGCTCCTTCTTTGTGGGTAATTACAAGGTATTTGCAGCGTTTGCAGGTGAAAACCAGAGTGCAAGCGTCTCCTTTGAGCCATATCCCTCAACATTGAATGCTGTAAAACTCAATCTCACATACACTGCCCAGGTTCCGGACTTTGCTGTAACTACAGGAGATATCAGAGTTCCATCCACATTTGACTATGCCACAGGTGCACCTGTAAACATCACATTAAGAAACATTGGTCCGAGAAACGGAATAAATGTCACAGTTGCAGTATTTGATTTAAATCTTGATGCAAATACAGAAACAGAAATCAACCGCTCAGTCCTTGTTCTACTTTCAAGCTCTGCTGTCTATCTCTCCTTCTACTGGCTTCCCTCATTACCTGGGAATCATAGTATCAAGGTGTTGATTGACCCAGATAACCAGTTCAACGAAACCAGCAAGGCGAACAACATTGCGATAAGCCAGAGTGTTTGGTTCAACCCCTCCATTGAAATCATGGAGGTGAGGGTCTCAAAGGATACACTGGCATACGATGAAGTGGTCTCCATCAACCTGACAGTCAGGAACACTGGAAATGTGAATATGTCAAACTTTGAAGTGGTGCTGGAGGATACCTATATCCACCAGAGTTTCAGGGAGTTCATATCCAGGCTTGATACAAACCAGACAGTAAATGTTTCCTTTACATACCTTGTTTCTGTGTCTGGTGAGCACATTGTGAGCCTTAGAGTAGAACTGGACAGGGTTTATGACGCCGAAACAATTACCCTCAAGGTTTACTCTCCACCAGACCTTGAACTGACTTCAGATAGCATCCAGGTCCTGTTTGGAAACACACCAGTTTACAAAGCACTGGAAGATACAGCGTTGACAATAAATGTGACCATTGCTAATATTGGAGATACACCTGCATACAATGTGACAGTTGAGATATACAACGACACATACCTGATCAAAAGTGTTGTAATTCCCAGCATTCCAGCACTTTCAACCGCTGAGATTTCAGTTCCATGGAATGCCTCAATGCCCGGAAGAATTGTGGTTTCTGTTTTGAGATGTGAAGAGCCATATCCAGAGAAGAACCTGGCCAATAACAACGCGGAGAGGCAGTTTGAGGTGATTCCATTACCAGACCTCCGCATTCTTGATTTCTATGCTGAGAAGGATGGAAATAAGACGGCAAACTTTACCACTGGGGATACTGCAATTCTCTGGTTGAACATTTCCAATAGTGTGGATTATACTATTGAGAATTTCTCACTTGAAATCTTTGCAGGTAACATGAGCGAGGAGAATCTGATAGCCTCTGCTAATCTCACAATTGAGGGAAATGGCATCCTCCAGGTGAACTTCACATGGCTTGTCCATCTGGACACAAATGCAACTCTCTATGCCATCCTCAACAGGAATCAAACGCTCCTGGAGAAAAACTATACAAACAACAGGGTTGAGTTAAATCTCACAATAATTTCTGCAAAACTGATAATCTCTCTCCTGCCCCTTCAATCTACATTCAACATAGATGACACACCAGTTGTCTCAGGTCAGATTCTGAGGGAGGCCACGGGAGCGGGGGTTCCAGGAATAAATGTGAGTGTTTCACTCTACCTCAATGAGAACATCGTTTTCCAGCAAACAGTGCAATCTGACGAAAACGGTAATTTCACAATAACTCTAATTCAGATAAAAGACGCAGGCCAGTACAGAGTTGTTGTCTTCATCCCGGACAATCCAGATGTAATGGCTGCCACCTCAATATTTAGCGTTGAGAAACCAGTTCCACCGGCTCAGTTCCCCTGGCTTATGGTAATCATTGCAATAATTGCAGTTGTAGCCATTTCCCTTGCTATTGTATTTGTTTACTTCCGCAGGGTTGCAGGGAAGCTTGTGGAATGCGGTGAATGCGGCGCATACATTCCAGAGAATGCTACAAAGTGCCCGAAGTGCGGTACCGAGTTCGAGGCGACAACAGTCAAGTGCAGTGAGTGCGGGGCCTGGATAGATGGAAAGGCAACGGTGTGTCCAGAGTGTGGCACTGTGTTTACGGGCAAGAAGGTTGAGGCTGAGAGTTATGAGGAGATGATGCGCAGAGAGTTCAATGCCTATGTTGAAAAATTCAAGGCTGAGGCAAAGAAAGAGCTGGGCAAGGAATACTCTGAGAGTGCATTCTGGGCATGGTGGAAGAACAAGCCAACATACAGAACTTACACCCAGTGGCTGAAGGAGGAGGAGTTAAAGAGGAAAGGTGCGTTGAAGTGTCCACATTGCACCACCCTGAATGAGAAAACCGCAAAGGTGTGCTTGAAGTGTGGCTCCTCACTTGAAGGTGCAGAACTTGTGCAGGCTGAAAAATTGCCTGGTGCAAAGAGGGTAGAAATCACCAGGGAAGAAGCAAGGGTGGAGAAACCTGCAGAGAAACCACCTGCGGGAAAGGTGGAGGAACCAAAGAAGGCTGTGCAGCCACCTGTGGCTCCAGCACCGCCTCCCAAACCAATGGAGGCTCCAAAACAGCCCCAGATACCGCAGCAACCTCCAAAGCCACAGGTGCCCGTGCCTCCAAAACCTGCACCTCCAAAAGAGGAAATGCCAACACTTCCACCGAGGGGTCTGGCTCCACAAGAAATGCCAGTACCGGAGAAAGCGGTGCTTGAATTCAAGCCTGAGCAGGGCGCACCTGGCGTTCCAAAGGTTGTTGTGATAAGGAAACCCACAGCTGCAAAGGTTGTGATACCCAAGAAGGTGATAAGGAAACCGATAGCACCGGGTCAGGAAGGAGAGCAAGAGGAAAGCGGGGACAGGGAGAAACAGCAACCCTAAAATCTCCCAAATATTTTTTCTTTACATTTAGAGCATTTTCCATCTTTTATTTTGTTGTAGAGTACTGAGAAGCCAGAGCGTTCCACAAGCGATTCACCACATTTAGGACAATAAGTTATATCTGGTTCGCTCCAGACATTACCAATGTAAACATTTAGGAGCCCATTTTCCCTTGCAATTCTTCTAGCAGTTTTTAATGTCAGAAGGGGTGTCGGAGGGATATCTATCAATTTATAATCTGGATGAAATCTCGTAAAATGAATAGGGACCTCTGGCGAAAGCTTTTCCTTCA
>JAWACX010000137.1:0-5193 GCA_038896575.1 Thermoplasmata archaeon | reverse complement strand
TTCCTGGATTTTCTTGAGTTCTTCTGGCTTGTTCATCAGGTGTCTGAATCGTCCCTGCACCTTCAGGAATTCCAGGACTGGCTTCCTTGGTTTCGGTGGCATCTTTGTCACTTTCAGCGTGTTTCTATCTCCATTTTCCATTTCCCAGAGAATCAGGTAGCCGGTATCAACAGCAAGCTTTGCAATTTCTATGGTTTTCTCACTCGGTGTTCTCCAGCCAGTCGGACATGGGGTATAAACCAAAATAAAACTCGGACCCTTCTTTGAGAGTGCCTTCCTTACCTTGTTCTGGAAATCCTGGTAGTAACCAACTGATGCAGTAGCCACATAGCTTGGTCTGTGAGCAGCCACAATCTCAGCGAGTGGCTTCTTCACTGTGTCCTCACCAATGCTGAATTTTCCAGGTGGCGAAGTAGTGGTTGAAGCACCGTAAGGTGTGGAAGAAGACCTCTGAATCCCTGTATTCATGTATGCCTCGTTGTCATAGCACACATAAAGGACATCATGCCTGCGCTCCAGCATGCCTGACAGTGCCTGGAACCCGATATCGTAAGTGCCTCCATCTCCACCAATCGCAATTATGTTCTTTCCTTCCCGCTCCCCTTTTGCCTTCAACGCAGCATCGATTCCAGATGCAACAGCAGCTGCATTCTCAAATGCCACATGAATGTAGGGCACCTTCCATGCCGTGTTTGGATAACCAGTGCTCACAACCTCCATGCATCCAGTTGCCTGGCAAACAATCGTATTCTTGCCTGCAGCAGCCAGCAACAACCGTAACGCAATTGTTGCACCGCAGCCTGCACAGGCTGTATGCCCTGGAGCAAACAAACTTTCCTCGTTCATTTTATCACCTCTATGTCCTCCTTTCTCACACCAATCCACTCAATAAACTCCTCCCTGCCTTCATCAGCCGCTTTCACAGCCATCTCATAGCCCCTAATTATGTCCTCAACCAGAATGTCCCTGCCGCCAAGGCCTATGATAAAGTCATAAATTTTCGGCCTCCTGCCAGTGTTCACAAACACACTTGCAATTTCCGGGTAAACTGCACCGCCAAAGCCAAGCGAGATGTTACGCTCAAACACAACAACAATTCTGGCATTTCCCAGATACTTCCTCAGCAAATCTGCTGGGAACGGGCGGTATGTGGTGAGTTTTATCAACCCAACCTTTTTGCCCTCGCTCCTTAACTTTCTCACAGCCTCTTTTGCGGTACCAGTCATTGACCCCATCGTCACAAACACAACCTCTGCATCCTCAACCATAAAGGGCACGACTCTCTGGTATTTCCTCCCGAATTTTTGCTCAAACTCAGCAAACACCTCATCAATTACCTTCACTGAATTCTCCATCGCAAGCTGAGTTGCATAACGGAACTCCATGTAGTTGTCAGGCGAGGAGAAGGCACCAAATGTCATCGGATTGTTTACATCCAGCTTATAAACTGGCTTGTAAGGGGGCAAAAATCTGTCAACCTCTTCTTGCTCTGGAATCTCCACACATTCCATCGTGTGTGTAAGCACAAAAGCATCCATTCCCACCATTGCAGGCAACAACACTCTGTGGTCCTCACAAATCTTGAAAGCCATCAGCATTAAATCCAGCGTCTCCTGATTTTTCTCAGCATAAAACTGCAGCCAGCCAGAATCACGCTCTGCAATCGTATCTTGATGGTCGCACCAGATGTTGATTGGAGCAGAAAGCGCTCGGTTACCCACGGCCATCACAATTGGTAATCGCATCCCCGCAGCAATGAAAAGCACTTCATGCATCAACGCCAGCCCTTGAGAAGATGTGGCAGTTGCCACTCTTGCACCTGCAGCACTTGCACCTATGCAGGCACTCATTGCAGAGTGCTCGCTCTCGCACTTAATGAACTGGCACTTCAGTTCCCCATTTGCCACAAACTCGGAGATTTTCTCAGGGAACAGCGTTGAGGGTGTTATCGGATACGCAGGAATCACTTCCACTTTTGCCAGCTTGGCCGCGTATGCAGTTGCCATGTTGCCTCTCAATACCATCTTCATGCTCTCACTTCTCCTCCTGGACCATCTGAATTGCCTTGAATGGACATTCATTAGCACAGATGCCACAGCCCTTGCAGTAGTCATAATCAGTTTTAGGCCCTTCTTCTTTGCTCTTCATTGAAATTGCCGCATCTGGACAAACAATTATGCAGATTCCACATCGCTTGCATTTTGTGAGGTCTGTTTGAGGTCTCATGTTTCTCCAGCCACCAGTCTTGTTTCTGATAGAACTCCCGGCTTCCGTAACAGTCGCCCCGATTGTGATTTTCACATTTACCACCCCAGTATTGTGTTTTCAAACGCCTCGCTAACAGCTTTCGCATTCTCCTCCTTCTTCACCGGAGATTCTTGCTTTACCGCCTCAATAATAGATTCAAGTTTCACATTTCCAACCGCCTTTGCGTATGCACCCAGAATTGCAGTGTTTACAATGGGATTCGTTTGGGTGCCAAGTCCATTTTTCACAGCAATCTCTGTAGCATCCACCGTTGCAACCTTGAAATCAGGATATTTGAACTCTTCTGGCTTCTTCTTTGTGTTGAAGACAAGAATTCCTCCCTTTTTCAAGCCCGCAGTCACATTCACAACGCTGAGCAATGTCATGTCCAGCACAATCACAATGTCTGGATTGTAAATCTGCGAGCGAATATCTATTTCTTTCTCGTCAATGCGAACAAACGCTGTAACAGGTGCACCCCTCCGCTCAACACCAAAAACAGGGAAGGCCTGAACAAACTTTCCCTCCATTGCACCAGCAACAGCCAGAGCATTTGCTGCGGTCACAGCCCCCTGCCCACCTCTACCATGGAAACGGATTTCATACATGGTAATCAACACGCAGAAAGAACTCGTGTATATGGGCTTTGTGGTTTCAAGGCGTGTGCCCGAAAATTTCGCAGGAATCCTTTAACACATCCATCTCCCAAAAAGATTATAACTTTTCCCAATTATCCCCTCTCTGGTGCTTGAATGCGGCGTGCGGTCTTCATAGACAGAGATGGGACAATAAATGTGAATGTGGAATACCTGGACAATCCTGATGAGTTTGAAATGTATCCGGGCGTGGCAGAGGGGATTAAGTTACTGAATACCAGGGGATTCTTTGTTGTGGTTGCAACAAACCAGTCAGGAATTGAGAGGGGCTATTACACACAGGAAATTGTTGAGGCAATCCATGCGAGGATGAGAAAAGAACTCTGGGAGAAAGCGAAAGCCAGGGTTGATGCCATATATTACTGTCCACATGCACCTGAAACAGGCTGCGAGTGCAGAAAACCAAAGCCAGGGCTTCTCAAAAGAGCAATAGATGAGCATGGGATAATTCCAAGGCTTTCATTTATGATTGGCGACAGACCGCTGGATGTTGAGGCTGGGGAGCAGGTAGGGGCGATAACTGTCCTCGTGCCAGAGAAAGGGCGAGAGGAGAGTGTCGCAAGGGAGTTGAAGGAAAGCTGGGCTGTTCCAGATTATATCACGGATTCCTTTTACGATGCCTGTCTCTGGATTCTCTCCCAGGGCTGAGAAAGATGCTTCTTGAGATTCTTTCAAAAAAAGCAGGTAAAAAAGTTTCACCGGGAGAGTTTGTAGAGGTGGATGTTGACCTCATGCTTTCGCACGAGAACACGGATTTGGTCATAGAGAAATTCATTGAATGCGGGAAACCGCTCCATAATCCAGGTAAGATTTTCATAGTTCTTGATCATAGGGCTCCTGCAGAATCTGAAGCCACTGCAGAACTGCACGCGAGGATAAGGAAATTTGTGAAAGAAAATGGAATCCTTCACTTTTACGATGTTGGCTCAGGCATCTGCCATGAAGTTCTAGCCGAATCTGGCCTTCTCTCCCCCGGGATGTTTATTCTCGGCACAGATTCCCACACTCCAACTGCTGGCCATGCTTCCGCCATTGGCTACGCAGTTGGTGCCACGGAGATGGCATTTGCCTGGGCAACTGGAAAAATCTATTTTGAAGTGCCAGAGATTCAATGTGTAGAGGTGCTGGGGAGGGCTGGAAAAGAGGTCTACCCCTTTGATGTAGCTCTTCACATCCTCTCAAGCCTGGGCCTTGAGAATGAGCACCTTGGATTTGAGCTCTCAGGAAGTTACATCGACCGCATCTCCACTGGAGGTAAAAAGACACTCTGCAACATGCTGGTTGAGACAGGAGCAGTGACAGTTTATGTGGGAAAAAGCAGGGGCGGGAAAAAAAGCAAGGTTGAGGTGGGAGAAGTTGAGAGGGTTGTTGCGGTGCCACCACTTCCATCAAACATAAGGCCTGTTTCTGATGTAAGAGGCACTAAAATTGACCAGGTTTTTGTTGGAACATGCACCAGTGGAAGAATTGAGGATATTGGTGTGGTTGCAAGAGTGCTGAAAAATAGAAAAGTGCACAGCGAGGTGCGAATGATTGTAGCACCTGCAACAAGAAATGTTTTGATTGAGGCCTTGAAGAGGGGTTACATTAAAACGCTTGTTAATGCTGGCTGTTTGATTCTTCCGCCAGGTTGTGGCCCCTGTCTCGGAGCCCATTTGGGTTTGCTCGGAGAAGGTGAGGTCTGTCTCTCGGCAGGCAACAGGAATTACCAGGGCAGGATGGGAAGCAAGGACGCAAAAATCTATCTGGGTTCACCCTACACCTGCGCGAAGAGCGCAATAGCAGGCGAAATTGAATAAATCTCAAAAAATATAGAAGGGATGGGATGACAAAGGATGATTGGAATGTGTACTGGGAGGTTTACTCTGCGGTTGCCTCTTCCACAGGGTAAACCTCTACCCCGAGTGCTTTGTAGATTTCTTCCCAGGAGCACCAGTCAAATTCTTCCTGCATTTTTTATCACCAATAACTGTATGGGCAGGGAGGTTTATATATCTCAACACCAGGGGTGAGTGAAAGTGAATGTGCTTTCGTTGCTTGGTTCAGGCAACCTGGCTCACAGAGATTTTAAACAAAATATGGTGTGAAAGTGCTCCTGTTTCATGTTGATTCCTAAACCTCACCATGTGCTGTTCTGGGAACCAGGGCCACTCATTTTTTGTCATTCACTGTATTCTGAAACTTCCTAAACCGAAGTTTCGCAAATTCATTTTTTTGGAAATACTGGCTGAAACGCTTTTCGTATGCCATAAAACGAAAAGTATATATATGGCCTCGCTATTCCTTATAA
>JAWACX010000136.1:0-5236 GCA_038896575.1 Thermoplasmata archaeon | reverse complement strand
AAAGTGGCCTCTTCGCGTGAAGGAGGAGAAGTATGCACTGGTAAAGCTCATAGAGTACATAGAGTACTGGGAGAAGGTAGGTGATAATCCCCGCTGGTTCTCAATAAAACCGGTGAATGAAGATGCAACGAGATGGGAAGGCACAATTACAGCCCAGAACTATCAGTTTGATATTGAACTTGTGCTTAAAAAAACCTATCCCCACACACCACCTGCTGCAAGGGTGCCCGTGCTTATTGACTACACCGACAGAAAGCTTGAGGATGAGGTGCTGGGCCTGAGAATTTGTGATATGCACATGGAACAGAACTTTTGGTGGAATGAGCACTGCAGCATAGCGCTCTATCTCAAACGGGAGGTTTCTTACTGGGTTCAGAGTGTTCTTACGATGGCGATAAAACAGGGATATCTATGAGCGTCCCGGAGCGATATTCAAGACTTGCAATTTTTCCACATGCAAAACTGGAGAAGTTGAGGGAGAGAAGGGTGCTTATTGTTGGTGCTGGCGGCCTGGGTGCAGTTTGCGCTGACATTATGACCAGGCTTGGAACAGGGAAAATCGCAATCTTTGATTATGATACTCTCGGGATGGAGAATTTGAACAGGATGGTCTATCGGATGGAGCAGGTTGGAATGAAGAAGGTAGAGGCATTGAAGGAGTATTTGAAGAATGTGAATCCTGATGTTGAAATTCTGGCATACCCTCTGGATATTACAGGGGAAGGATACGAGGAATTTCTCAACGAGCTTGCAAAGGCTGACATTGTGCTTGGCTGTGTGGATAGCTTTGGCGTTCGGCTGTTTATCAATGCCAAATGTGTGGAAATGAAAAAGAGTTATGTTGATGGAGGTACAAGCCTGGATGGGATTCGGGGCTCTGTGCATACGATAATCCCGGGCAAAACAGCATGCTACAGGTGCCATGTGATAAGCCAGAAGAGCGATTATCCTCTGAAAACAGAGGGGCATGAGACAGGCACATGCCATGCGGTTTCTCTGCCCACAACGATGGGAATAATTGCAGCTCTGGAATGCCAGGAAGCATTGAAGATTCTCCTTGGCTTCGGGAAAACTGTGCCCTACATAATTTATGATGGACTAAATGGAAGGATGAGGGTTGTGCGCTGGAAGCGAAATCCAGAATGCCAGGTATGCGGAAAGAAGAGAGAGAAAGGAATTGGAAAAAAGAAACTCAAGGAACTGGAAAACATTGATGAGGTGTTTGAAAAGTTGATGTAAATGGCGGAAATAGTTCTCACGAATGGAGCAAAAGAAAAAATTCTGAGCCATGCGATGGAGCAGGCCAGGACACATGGTTTTGAGGTAGTTGGTTGGCTCGTTGGCTTTTTTGAGAATGAGGATGTTTTCGTGCTGGATGCAGTTCCTGCAACCCAGTATATCTCGCAATCAAAATTCGGTGCAGAGGCAAGTCCAGTTGAGGAAATGCAGCTTGCAATGAGCTATCCGAGAAAGGTGGGAATCGTGGGGCTTTATCACTCGCATCCTTTCAGGGAAGATTACCTGGAATCCACGATGGGCAGGGATACAGGCGCAATGTTCCACAGCCATATTGACGACCACATGCTTTCCTCAAGAGCTTCCATGAAAAAGAGTTATCTTTCTGTTGTTACCGATGGCTACTCCCTCGGGTGCTTCCTCTATTCTCCAAAAGGTGCAGTTCCTGTGTCCCCGAAACTTGTTGAGAGTTACAATTACAAAAATAAGCTGGCAGAGTTCTATACAAAAATGCGTTTTGAGATAAAGGGCGAGGACACAGTTTCACTGAGGGATGCGGTTATTGACGCAAGGAACAGAATTGTGGAGAGGGTGGAGACAATTTTCATGAGGGAATTGAAGGATATAGAGATGTACGCTGATGAAAAATACGAGAAATGCGAGATAAATCTAGCCTATACAAGCGAGGCCACTGTGAAGGAGAACAGGATAAGATTTGTTTTTGATGGAGAGAATGTAAAGGAGTACTCGCTAACATTTGCAATCACTCCTGTGGTTTTTACCAGCAGAAATGCAAGTGCGCTTGAGATTCTGGGATTGTTGAAGGAGGAGGCCACAGACCAGTGTCTCTCATTGTTCTCAAAGATGGATGTGGAAAAGGTGAGGAGGGAGATGAAAAAAGGGTCAAGGATTGTTGATGTCTATTTCGGCGACATTGTGGTTGTGGATGAAGGGGTTTTGCCAAGAATAAAATATGTGCTTCCGCACCGGCCCATTGTGGGGAGAAGGGGTTAAACCAGGCCCACATAAATGAAGTAGATTACTGTGTGAACAGCTTTTTCTCACAAGCCTTCAATCTCTTTTCCGATTGAATGTTGAGGGGAAAAAAGGTTTCACTCTTGAAGAGGAGAGCCTACCTGAAGCTTTTAGCCTCTTATGAAACAGAGAAACTATTGTTCCCCTACCGCAAGAAAAAAGAGGGGGTAAAGGGTTGTTTCAGCCGAAGAGAGCACTCAGGCCGGCTGCAACATCCTCTTCTTTTGGCTTCTCTTCTTTCTTTTCCTCCTTTTTCTCCTCTTTCTTCTCTTCCTTCTTTTCCACTGCTGGTGCAGATGGTGCAACTGCAGTCGCTGGCATTGCACTGGCACTTTCCAGCACTTTTGCGATGTCCACACCTTCCAGTGATGCAGTCAGTGCCTTTATTTTTGTCATATCAGGCTCTGCACCTGCGGCTTTGATCACATTCGCGATGTTCTCTTCACTTATTGGTTTTCCCAGAGCGTGGAGCAGCAATGCGCTATACACATATTCCATTTTCATTACCTCCTTTTGGTTTCAGCCAAATAATGAGCTTAAACCTGCAGCTACATCCTCCTCCTTCGGCTTTTCCTCCTTCTCCTCAGCTTTCTCTTCCTTTTTCTCAGGCGAAGGATGGGTTGAGGGCTTACCAGCTACATTTTTCACCACATCACCAGCAGCTTCAGGTGCAAGCACTGCAATTGCAAGCATGTCCAGGTAAGCCTTTCTCAGCAGATGCTCAATTACAGCTTTCGCAGGATATCCAGATTTGAGAACAAGTGCTGTAGCCTCCCTCAATCCCTTTATGAGGAGTGGGCGCACAGTTTCCCTTGTGATGTATCCTATCTTCAAAGCAAGCTGCTGTGCATGTATTGAGCCCCTGACAAACTGACCCAGAATTTCCTCCTGAGATACCGCGAGGGCTTCTCTTGGATAGACCAAACCATCCTCAAAAACTGCACGGAGGTCTAAGCCAAGAGTAATCGGAGTTATCCCGAGTTTGGTCAGGAGCTGGGCCTGTTCCTTTGTAATGACCTCACCGGCCTTTACAAGGAGCTTGTCCTTTTTTATCACAACCTTCCCGCCTTCAATCGCAGCAGCTAACCCTGCTTTCTGAAGTTCGGACACAATCGGGCCGGGTTTGAATGGAGTCTCCATTGCCCTTATTATTATATCCTCAGGTGCAATCTCTCCTCCTTTTGCAGGTGCCTTTGTTTTTGTGGCTTCGAGCGCCTTGTAGAGTTTGAAAGGGTTCTCATTTGAAATGATCAGCGCACTTTGGGTTCTGATGTAATCTGCAAGCTTTGAGATGTTTGGTTTCCCTGTTTTTTCTAGGGCCCTTGAAATTATTGCATTTCTAGTAACAATTATCTCAGCCTTTCCCCTCAAACTCTTTCTCATCTGCTGGAGTTGTGGAGAGGGCAAACCTGTTATGTTAACGATTCCCACAACCTTATTTGCAAGAATCTTTTCTTTGAGTTCTTCAACTTTTTCCAGCTTCCATTTTGCTACATGTGCCATTCCTTTCACCTCACATCAGCTTGTACGCAGGGCCCATTGTGGTTTTGATGTAAACAGAGCCAAGGTTGGACTTGCCCTTTTCCAGCTTAGAAGTAATTCTATTTATCACAGCCTCAATATTCTCTGCAATGTCCTCCGCCTTCATCTCACGGGTTCCCACAACTACATGAAGTGTTGGTTTATCCTTTGTTTTCACCCTTACAGTTCTTCTCAGATTCTGTATGATTGGGCCAGGGTCTGCACTAGGTGGTAAGGGCCTCGGCATTTTGCCCCTTGGAGCAAGAATGGGCCCCAGTCTCTTACCAATTGTAATCATCAGAGGCGCTTCTGCAATAAAAAATGTGAACTCTGATGCAAGTTTCCTTGCTGCCCTTTTGTTTGATGCAATTGTCTCAATCTCCTCCGGACTGATGACCCTATCCGCTTTTGCATTCTTAGCTTTAAGTGCAAACTCACCAGTTCCAAAAACTCCAATTTTAATCTCTTTTCCTCTTCCTTTTGGAAGGATTATATCCTCATCAATTTTGTTTTTCTGGTTCTTTAAATCAACATTTTTCAGATTTACTGCAATTTCCACACTTTCAAGAAACTTCCTTTTCGGAGATTCCTCAAGCACCTTCTTTACTACATCCACGATTTTTTGGTCTGGCAATTTATCACCTACCCTGTAGTGGTTCCGAGGTTACCCTCTTCTACATGGGTAGAACTACCAAACACACCATGGATATAAAAGTTTTCATGGCAAGTTAGAGGTTCACCCGTGTGAAGTAAGAAGAATATTTTTGTCAAAGGAAAGGATACTCTGGCAACTCAATTGAAGAGTCCGAAAGACTGAAAGGAGTATAGAATAAATCTTAGCACCTTTCCATGAACGACTCCCACCAGAGATTTTTCTTGCAATTGCAGGTCCTCTACACACATCCCCCGCAACCCAACCCTTCGGGCATTGTCCATCACAAAACCTGAATACCTTCCTCCAGATAATTTTTTTTTCGGTGCTGGCTCCCATCTTTTACTTCAGACCGCTGAACTCTTACGACTATACCATAGGTTTAAATATCCGAACGCTATGAGTGCTCAGAGGTTTACTATGTGGGGAAAGAAAAGTGCCTTGATCGCAGGACTGGCAGGGATTACAGCGATACTGGGACTGAGCATGAATGCAAGCGCACAATTTGAGGCTGTTGCATGTCTTACGGGGGTATTTTGTTTCCTACCGATTATCTGGCTGGTAATCTGGATCCTCATTGGGATCTGGGTTTACAAGGACGCAGAGAAGAGAGGCATGAGTGGAGTGCTCTGGTTGATAATTGTGATTCTCACTGGGATAATCGGTCTAATAGTTTACATCGTGGTCAGGAAGCCAGAGCAGCCCCAGATGCCTGCAGCGCCACCGCCACCACCACCTGCATACCAGCAACCGCCGCCTCCGCCAGCCTACGGAGCTCCTCCACCGCCACCA
>JAWACX010000135.1:0-5271 GCA_038896575.1 Thermoplasmata archaeon | reverse complement strand
AGAGATACAATCCAGCCAATCACCGCCATCATTGCACCACTCTGCCTGAACATGATGATACCAATAAAGACCAGGATTAAGGGGAAGAGGGCAAGAGTAACGCCTGGATATATCAGGACACTCACAACTATCCCAAGCATGAGAAGCAAAAAGAGCATTACCTCTCTCTCAACCTTCATTCTCTCACCTTGTATCTATGACCCGCTTTGCCTTTATTGAATCCTTGGGTATTGCCCCTGGCTCCAGAATTTTCACTTCCGGGGTCAGGAGGAGCACGAGTTTCAGTTCATTCTGGAGCTTCTTCTCAAGTTCCTCTCTTGCCTCCTCACTCAGCCTTTCCTTGCTCTCAACCTCAACAATAAGCTTATCCATGTCCTCTTTCTTCCCAATTATGATTCTGTAGTTCAGCCCAACCTTATCATTCTGCATGAGCACATGCTCTATTTGCCCCGGGAAAACATTGGTGCCACTGATGATTATCATGTCATCGGTTCTTCCTTTTATCTGGCTATGCTTTATGTGGGTCCTCCCACACTCGCATCTTTTCACATCGTAGAGAAAGGCAAGGTCATGGGTTCGGAAACGGAGTATGGGCATTCCCTCCTTTGTGAGCGTTGTAAGCACGAGTTCGCCTTCCTCCTCTTTCTCAACCTCCTCCCCTGTTTTCGGGTCCACGCACTCAACAAAGAAATGGTCTTCCCAGAGATGCAATCCATCATGGAGATAACAATCTGTTGAAACGCCTGGCCCGCACATTTCTGTAAGCCCGTAGATATCATAAACATCCATATTCCAGAGTTCGCTGAGTTTTTTCTTCAATCCAGGCGTAAACATCTCAGAGCCGAAAATTCCTCTCCTCACCTTTAATTCTGTTGCCGGGTTAATTCCCATCTTCAGGGCTACCTGACCCAGATGTGCGGCATAGGAAACAACGCCAGAAATAAAGGTGGTTCCGTAGTACTTCATGAGTTGAATCTGGCGCTCGCTCTGTCCCATTCCGCTTGGAATAACCAGCGCTCCAACCTTCTGGGCTCCGTAGTGAAAACCAAAGGCACCGGTAAAGGTTCCATAGGGAATTGGATTCTGAAAGATGTCTTTCTTTGTTAACCCTGCCATGACAAGGCATCTTGCCATGACCTCGCTCCACACCTCTATGTCATTTCTGGTATAACATACTGTTACAGGCACCCCTGTTGTGCCAGAGGACGCATGGAGTTCAATGCACTCATCCAGTTTAACAGCTAGCATTCCGAAAGGTGCCGTTTCCCGCAGATTATCCTTTGTCGTGAATGGCAGTTTTTTAATGTCCTCAAGTTTTTTTATATCTTCTGGCCTTACACCAGAAGCCCTCATTGCGTTCCTGTAAAAGGGAACTTTATAGCATCTCTTTACAATTGCCCTGAGCCTCTTCAACTTCAATCTATCCAGCTCTTCCCTTCCCATTGTTTCGTATTTCCTGTTGAAGTACATGTTTTCACTCCTTCTTCCGCAGGTCTATCACATGCTTTGCCTTTCCCTCAACCCTCGGCAATGTGCCAGGCTGCAAAAGTTCCACATTCGCATGAATGCCCAGCACACTCAGCAAATCACTCTCAACCCTCGCCTTGAGTCTGGCTAAATCAAAATCCTTCTTTGCCGCAATCTCGGGGTTCAGCTCAACCTGGACATTCAGGCGGTCAAGTTTATCATGGGTCACAAGTATCTGGTAGAATTCAGCCAACTCAGGAATCTGCATGAGCACATGCTCAACCTGGCTCGGGAATACATTCACGCCACCAATGATGAGCATGTCATCACTCCTGCCTTTGATTCTCATTATTCTAGGATGCTGTCTTCCGCACTCACATTCTTCCCAGACAACCCTTGCAAGGTCTCTTGTCCGATACCTCAGAATTGGCATCGCCTCTCTGTTCAGCATTGTCACCACAAGTTCCCCTTCCTTTCCCTCCTCCAGAACCTCTCCAGTATCTGGATTTATCGTTTCCACATAGAATTCATCGCCCCAGACATGCAGTCCGTTCTGCTCAGGGCATTCGCACGCAACACCAGGCCCATAGAGCTCGGACATGCCATAGCAGTCAATCGCAAGAAGTCCAAATGTATCCTGTATTTTCTTTCTCGCCTCTTCGCTCCAGGGCTCGGCACCGAACAGCCCTATCCTTATCCTCAAGTCTTTTCTCGGGTCCACTCCCTCTGCCCTCACAGCCTCGCAGAGATAGAGGGCATAAGAGGGTGTGCAGGCAATAACCGTTGTCCCGAAGTCCTTCATTATCATTATCTGGCGTTTGGTGTTTCCTGTTGCAGTGGGCACAACCATTGCACCAATGCGTTCAGCACCGTAGTGAAAACCCAGGCCACCAGTAAAGAGGCCATATCCATACATGTTCTGCACAATGTCCTTGTTTGTCACACCCGCACAATCGTAAAGTCTTGCCATCAACCTCGTCCAGGTCTCAAGGTCCTTTCTTGTGTAATACACAACCTTTGGTTTCCCTGTTGTGCCAGAAGAGGCATGGATTCTCACAATCTTATCTGGATTTACAGCCATCAGCCCGAATGGATAATTCTGTGCAAAGTCCTCCTTTGTTGTGAATGGAATTCTTGCAACATCCTCCAGCTTTCTTATCTCATCCGGACTTACTCCAGCTGCCTTGAATTTTTGCCTTATTGCCGGGACCCTTCTGTAGGCATAATTCACAATCCTCTTTATCTTTCTCTCCTGCAACCTCCGGATTTTCTCAGCACTCATTAACTGCAAACTTCGCTCAAACATGGTAATCCCGGAACTGCGGAAATAATGGAAGGATAAAAGGTTTTACCTCTACAAAAATCCTGCATTCCCACAAAGTTCACAGTGACTCTTAAATACCGCTCCTCCTATTTCCGAATGATGAGAAAAATTAAGATTGCGCCTTCAATCCTCTCTGCTGACCCCGCAAGAATTGGAGAGGTTCTTTCTATTCTGGACCGTTGCGAGGAAGTTGACCTGCTCCACATAGACATCATGGACGGACATTTTGTGCCAAATCTCACATTTGGGCCGCACATGGTGAAAGCAATGCGAAAGTACACGAAAAAGGAGTTTTATGTGCACCTCATGCTCACAAATCCCTCAATTTTCATAAAACCATTTGCAGATGCTGGTGCAAACCTACTCTCTGTCCATGTGGAATGCCTGGAAAATCTAAACACATTAATTGAGAAGATAAAAAGTTGCGGGGTAAAGGCTGGAATAGCAATAAACCCCAACACACCAGCCCATGTTGTTGAGCCCTACATTCAAACTGTGGATGAGATAGTTGTGATGTCTGTTTACCCTGGTTTCGGGGGACAGAAATTCATAGAAAGTGTGCTCCCGAAGATAAGTGAAGTTGAAAAAATTGTGAGAAAGAGCGGGAGGGACATTGACATTGCTGTTGATGGTGGCATTAACGCATCAACCGCAATTCCTGCTGTTAAAAACGGTGCGAATTTGCTTGTTTCCGGTAACGGAATATTTGTTGATGGAAATCCAGACATTGGTAAGATTCGTGAGCTGAGGAAAATTGCGGAGGATGCAAGATGAATTTTCTTGAACTTGCTGGATTCTTTGAGAAAATAGAGGGGACAACAAAACGCCTGGAAATCACGGATTTGCTGGGCACACTCCTTAAACAACTCAAACCAGAGGAGATTGACAAAGTTTGCTATCTCCTGCTTGGAAGAATCTATCCTGATTTCATGGGAATTGAGGTTGGTGTTGCTGAAGCCCTGCTGCTCCGCAGCCTCTCCCTCGCATCTGGCATTAAACAGGAGAAAGTTGAGGAAATAATGAAGAAGGCAGGGGATATCGGAGAGTGTGCTCTTGAGGTGATAAAGCAGAAGAAGCAAACCTCGCTCTTCAGGGAAGAGTTGACTGTGCAAAAAGTCTATGCCTCGCTCTGCAAAATTGCAGAAACGAGTGGTGCTGGTTCCCAGGACCTCAAACTCAGGCTGATTGCTGAACTTTTCCATGATGCGGAGCCACTTGAAGCAAGATACATTGCAAGAATTCTTGCTGGAAGTTTGAGGCTTGGAGTTGCAGAAAGCACGATTCTGGATGCACTTGCGGTTGCGTTTATCCCTGGGATGCAAAAGGAAGAGGCAAGGGAGTTGCTGGAGGAGAAATACAATGTATGCTCGGACATCGGGCTTGTTGCAAAAACTGTTGCCTCCGGTGGAATAAATGCGCTGGCAAGTATTGGACTAAAGATTGGAGTGCCAATCAGAGCAATGCTGGCAGAGAGGGCTGGAAGCATAGAGGAGATTTTTGAGCGCCATGGCACAAGTTTTGCTGCTGAATACAAGTATGATGGGCTGAGAATCCAGGCACATATAATGGAGGATGGAAATGTGACGCTGTTTTCAAGGAGAATGGAAAATCTCACCACTCAATTTCCTGATGTGATTGAGAATCTCAGAGAAAGTTTCAGGGGCAAAGATGGAATCTTTGAAGGCGAATGCGTTCCCGTTGATTTGGCAACAGAGGAGATGCTTCCATTCCAGGAAATCTCCAGAAGGCGCGGGAGAAAGTATGGGATTGAGGAAACAATGGAGGAAATCCCTGTCTGCCTTTTCCTTTTTGATTGTTTGTATCTGGATGGAAAGGAGTACATAAAGGAGGATTATTTGAAGAGACGGAGGGCTCTTGAAAACGCTTTCAGAACAACTGAAAGGATAAAATTTTCAACAATGAGAATTGTTGAGAGCAGGGAGAAATGCGAGGAATTTTTCAACGAGGCAATAGGTGCTGGATGTGAGGGAATAATGGCAAAGTCAATTGCGAAGGAGAGCATTTACAAGCCTGGAAAGCGCGGTTTTCTCTGGCTGAAATACAAGCGGGAATACAAGTCTGAACTTACAGATACACTGGACCTTGTGGTGCTTGGTGCATTTGCAGGCAGGGGAAGGAGGGCTGGCACCTACGGAGCTTTGCTCACTGGCGTTTACAATGAAAAAACAGAGAAATTTGAAACTGTGTGCAAGCTCGGCACTGGATTTGATGATGCCACACTCAGCAAAATGCCTGAAATGCTCGGCAAGTTTCTTCTCAAAGCAAAGCCAGATAATGTGGTTTCAAGGATAGAGCCAGACTTCTGGTTTTCTCCCAATATTGTGCTTGAGGTAAGAGGTGCAGAACTCACATTGAGTCCAGTGCACACATGTGCCTATAATGAAGTGAAAAAAGGGGCAGGCATCGCTGTCCGTTTTCCCAGATTCACTGGCAGATGGAGAGATGACAAAAAAGCCACT
>JAWACX010000134.1:0-5285 GCA_038896575.1 Thermoplasmata archaeon | reverse complement strand
TTGAGGAACTGTGGAAAAGGCGAGCCTGCACAGATAATGCGTGTGGGCCATGGAACCTCTCCAGCTAGATTCAACAATGTTCGCGTGGGGGTGGGCAAATGGTAGATATAGTTGAGATTGCGGAAAAAATTCTGAAAATTGTGCAGTGCGACCAGGCAGATGTGCGAATAATCGGAGAAAAAAGCCATCTGACAAGGTTTGCGAACTCTCAGATTCACCAGAACATGTATGAGGAGAATTACACTGCAGATGTGCGTGTTGTGATTGGAAAGAAGATAGGGACTGCAAAAGCGAATTCACTTGATGATGAAAGCTTGAGAAAAATGGTGGAGACAGCAGTAAAAATTGCAAAATTGCAGAAGGACAGGAGTGACTTTGTTTCACTACCTGGAAAAATCAGAGAACTGAAAAAACCAAAAACATTTGTCCGTGCTACTGCCAGCCACACTGTTGAGGAAAAGGCAGAGGCAGTGAAGAAGATTTTTGAGACGGCTGAAAACTACAAGCCAGCACCACTTGCTTATGGCGCTTTTTCTACAACAACTCATGAAATCTGCGTTGCCAACACACTCGGTGTTTCTGTTTACGGAAAACAAACCGTGGCAAAGCTGGGCGTTTGCATGATTGCTGATGAGAACGAGGAAAAGGGGTATGGCTGGAGCGAGATGGCGGATATGGATGTGAAAAAAATAGATGTTGAAAGTGTAGCGAGAACTGCAGCAGAGAAGGCAGTGGGAAGTTTGCACCCAAAGAAGATTGAGCCAGGCGAGTACGAGGTGATTCTTGAGCCCCTTGCAGTTTCAGAGTTACTCGGGTATCTGGGTTATGCGGGCATGGGTGCACTTGCAGTCCAGGAAATGCGGAGCTTCCTCTGCGGCAACATCGGAAAGAAAATAATGGATGAGAAGGTAAGTATCTGGGATGACGGCAACGACCCCTCAGGAATCCCTATGCCCTTTGATTTTGAAGGAGTGCCAAGGCAGCGTGTGGACATAATTGAAAATGGTGTGGCAAAGGGCTATGTTTATGATTCCTACACTGCTGGTAGAGAGGGAAAGCAGAGCACAGGGCATGCCCTACCGCCAGGTATGGGGGCCTATGAAATCGGACCTTTGCCTTTCAATCTCTTCATGAAAGAGGGCTCCATGAAGATAGAGGAAATGATTGGGAACTGCAAAAAAGGACTGCTTGTGACAAAGTTCCATTATGTGAATATCATCCATCCGGTGAAGACAATCTTTACAGGAATGACAAGGGATGGCACCTTCTACATTGAGAACGGAAAGATTCTCCACCCTGTGAAAAATCTGAGGTTTACCCAGAATGTGGTGGAGGCATTTTCAGCCGTGAAGGGACTCAGTAAAGAGCGGAAGATAATTGGAGGCGACTTCGGAGTTACTGTTTGTCCCTATGCCCATCTGGAAAAATTCAATTTCACAGGCGTGACAGAGTTCTGAGTGCCTGAAAACAGGAAATTTCAAAGATTTTGCTTGTCCAGCTATCTCTCCAAAAACTCTTCTGATTCAGGTTCCACGCCTGTTCCACGAAAGCAAGGCAGATTTTTGGGTTCTCTCGTATCTGTTTTACCTTTCTGGTCCTCAACTATCTGAGAACTGGACGAACCCTTGGCTGGTCGTGAACACAGGTAGCAAGATACGCGTGGAGCGAATTCTTTCACCGATAGTTTTTAATCGGAGTGATACCTGAACCCAATGATGGAATTCAATCCCTATGCAATCCCGCCAATTATCTCGCTGGTAATCCACATCTTTCTCCTGATTTATCTTCTGGTCTATACAAAATCCAGAAATATAAAGAGGGCATTTGCACCTTTTTTTCTCTCTGTGACTGTCTGGGCCGGTGCAGAATCCGTGATGCGTTCATTCGTGGTTACTGAGGAGAATTATAGGACTGTTTGGTGCTACCCGTATGCTCTTCTGATGGCAAAACTCATGGCACTCAGTGTAACTGGCATTTTTCTTTCCGCAACCTATCTCGCCTTCCTATATCCAATGAGAAAAATTACAAAAAAACAGGAGACAATCTTGGCTTCGCTCATGGCTATCGCCTTCAGCATTCTTATCCCAATAGTCCTCTTTACACCTGCAATGGTTGAGGATGTGATGTATTACTGGGCAGGCTATGGCTCAGATTTCGGCGACCTGTTGCACTACTTATTTCCCGTCATGGCAGTTTTGCTGATTGTTGTATTTTACACTTTTTCCTCTTCCTACATCCATGCAAAAACAAAAATTGAGAAGAAACAGATCCAACTATTGGCTATAGGCGGAGCGATTTTTGTCCTCACATCTATTCCAACAGGCCTCCTGCCAGAGTTCATGCCAAACAAACAGTTCATAGTTCCAGGCGTCCCTGCTGGCAATTTCTACATAATTTTTTTTGACATTTTCCTTCTTTACGGTGCTGCAAAATACAAATTATTCACTGTGGAGGCGGTGGTAGAAGATGGGGTGAAAGAGATACCTTTGCCTGAAACCGTAAAGAAGATAGAGCCCGGAGATGTAGTACTTGTGGTTTCCCCTGATGGAAAAAAAGGATTTGAGACCTTTAGATACCTTGCAACCAAGATGCCAGGGCTCTGCATCACCACAAAGCATCCCAGAGCTGTGCGTTCAGAATTCCAATTCGCAAAACTTCCAGTTCTCTGGATTTCCGAAATTACCACAAAGGAAAATGCCATTGAGCCAACAAAACTGGAATTTGAGATTTCCTATCACATCTATGCGTTTCTGCGGGAAGGGGAAAACCGGGTAGTTTACATTGATGATATTGATTACATTGCGGCAATCAACGGTTTCAAAAACACACATGAATTCCTGAAATCGGTGGCAGATGAGGCTGCCAGCAGAAACTCGGTGCTTATTTTTTCCTTGACCCTGGCACCTTATGACCCTGCCCAGCAGAGCACCATCAGAAGTATTGCAACCAGGGAGTTAATGCAGGAGGAGACACCTGCAAGAAAACCAAGAAGTGAGTTCAGTGTAGGTGCTGGAACCGCAATTCTTGTAGAAGCATTAGGTGAACACAGAGAAACCATAAAATCAAAAATTTCTGGCTACAAGGTCCTCGGTGTAAGTGCACACTTTCCCAGAAAATTCAAGAAGGGTTTCCCGGAAGGGACGGAGATTGAGTGTGTCTGGATTACAGATACTTCCGGATATGAGAGAGCTATTTCACCGAGGAGAATGGAGTTTGAAGTAGCCCAGGAAATAATTTCGTTCCTCAAAAACAATCGTGAGAAAGCCCTGGTGTACATTGATGCAATTCCAGCGTTTCTCATCACAAACGATTTTCTCAGTGTGCTGAAATTCATCAAAGACATTGTGGACATTGCCCATGAACATAACGCAAAGGTTGTGTTTGAAGTGCCACCAGAACTTTTCAAGCCCGCAGAAAAAGCCATGGTTGAGCGCAGAATGGATGTGGTGTTTTTCATTGCGTGAACTGTTTCTCTCATTGAGATAGAATTTCCTCCCAGAGTTTCAAAGTTTCCTCGGCTGTCTCTCTGTCCATCACCTCAATTGCATAGCCTGCATGCACAATCACATAATCTCCAATCTTCGCATCAACAAGTGACACATCCACCTCTCTGAACACCCCACCAAAATCCACCTTTGCCTTTTTGCCATGAATTTCAAGAACCTTTGCAGGAACTGCAAGACACATTTCAGACCCCTGGTTCGTATCTGTTCTGGGAGTAAAAAACAGGAAAGTATATGAGTTTTGTGTTGTTGACACGGAGGTCATAACTGATATCCTGGAGAACCCCTGGTTTCTCAGCCTCGTAGGTGAGCACCAGAAAGTCAGCGAGTTTTATTGCTTCCGTTTCACTAATTTTCACAGGAAGCCTTGGAATGCTTTTGTCAATTTTCAGTGCGATGTTTGCTCTGGGAGTTGTGAAGGTGAGTAAGTTAGACCAGTACTTGAATTCCTCTGGAGAGAGCTCAATTGCAGGCACATAGATAAAGATGTTGCCAGAACTTCCTCCGCCAGCAAGGAGATTTGCAAGCTTTACAAGAACTCCACCAGCAACCTGCATGTGATGGATTGTGACTGTGGTGTAGAGACGCCAGAATGGCATGTAGTATTTATCGCCCTGGCCTGCTCTGCCAAACTCCCAGAACTCATAGTCAAGTATTTTAAGTTCAGGCTCTCGGACATGCAGGGCCCCACAATGCTCGCAGAGAAATACCATATCTGTAAATCTTGAATAAAACGGATTCTGGCATTTTGGACACTTAATATGAATCACTTTCATATTCTCAATCCTCCCGCTGAAAGCTCACCAACTTTTTTCAGGCTGAACCCTTTGTATCTGGCCTCAATGTCTCCCTCAACAACCTCACTCCCATGGCGGAAGAAGAGATAACTGGCAATAAGGAGAACCACACCACCGATAATCGCAAGAATTCCGAGTTCATCTGAGATTCCAGTAAGAGCAAGATAAACACCTCCTGCGGCTAAAAGTCCTCCACCAGCAGAACCACCTGTCATTATCAAGCTCTGATATAGCGGGTCACCTGGTGCCCTGCCCGCAATCACCTTTCCAAGAACACCATCTATTGTTGCAAAATATACCCTCTCCTGGTACTTGTACCTCACAATCCAGACCGGGTAATACACGAGCATAAACTGTCTTGGAATCACATGGATTTTATGGAAGGTTACATGCTGCACATTTGCACTCTGGAGTGCCATCTGATACACACTCTGGGTTCCCATGTTTAATGCATCTGTTTTTGATGTGGTGACCTCAAATGTCGGCACTTCTGAGACATTTGCAGGAATCACCTGCCCGTAAAGATTTCGCAATCTCCTTACCCCAATATCTCCAGGGTCACAGGCAAGATAGGACCAGTCAAAGTCTCTAAACACCATTCGCTCCATGTACTCCCTTTCAACACCAGCAGGTCTGCCCTGGCGATCATACTTCTGTCTTTCTCTGTAACCACAGACCCAGCCCGCAGCCCTCGCATTCAAGCGCCAGAATGGGAGGTAGAGGGGAAAAATTTCCGTGATTGTTGCAGTAGTTTTCAGGTCTCTTGCCTTCAAACCCTTGCGGAACCACTCCTGAACAAGGGCAAGGGCTTTGTTTCTGTCCACCATGTTGGCGAACATGATTGTGTGAACGCCTTCGTCCCCCTCCAGCCAGATAAGAGCATTGCAGTAATTACAGGAAACTGATTTTACACCCTCAGCAACACTGAGAGCTCCTCCACAGGAAGGACAGGAAATTCCCAGAGAGATGTCTCCCATTTTTTCAC
>JAWACX010000133.1:0-5311 GCA_038896575.1 Thermoplasmata archaeon | reverse complement strand
ACCTTAGATTTGGTTTAAGATGAAAACATCAACTTAAGAAAAATTTTTGGGGAGACAAAGTCATTTGCCTACTTTAGAAATTTTCTAAAGTGGCAGGAGGCGTTAAGTTGAAGGTCTCGACAGTAACTCACAAAGAATATATATACTACCATCTTATACCTGAATTGGGATTACCATGATACCAAGAGTGAAGACATTTGTAAGGGGACTGGACGAAATAATGGATGGAGGCATTCCCGAGGGCAGTGTTGTGCTTGTTCTCGGAAAGCCAGGCACGATGAAATCCTCAATTGCCTACTCCATCATCTACAAAAATGTTGAGGAGGCGGGGAGGAAAGGGCTTTATGTGAGCCTGGAACAGAGCGCTTCGAGCTTGATTGAGAACATGGCAGGAATGGGTTTTACACCACCGGGTGTGGACTCAAACCTGAGCGTTCTTGACCTTGGACTGCTGCGAAAGAAGATGACACAACTGACACAGCAGGCATGGATTGAAATCTTCAGGATGTACATTCTCAATCTGAAGGGCAACTTCAATTTTGACCTTCTGGTGATTGACTCCTTGCCTGTGCTGGAAATGCTGGCTAAGTTCAAGGAGCCAAGAGACGAATTGTTCCAGTTGTTTGAATGGTTGAGAGACATGAAGGTAACAACCTTCCTAATTCACGAGGAAACAAGTGCTTCAATGAGCTATGGAGAAGACTTTCTGGCAGATGGGATAATTCACCTTGACTTGCGCAGGGAGTTGAATGCAGTGAACCTGTTTCTGAGTATTATGAAAATGCGGAGGACAAATCACAGAAGGGGTTACTTCCCGCTAATATTTGAACATGGGAACTTCGAAATTGTTACAGACTAAGATAATCTCACTCTAGAGCTCATTCTGGAAGTGGTAACCGTGTTTTTAACACATGAAGAAGAGAGAATATTGGCTGGGGAGCATGGCGAAGTAGCTGAGAGAATGCTCCGCCTACTTGTGCGACTTGGTGAGATTTACAACGCTGATAGAATGATTCCAGTCGGCTCTGTCCAGGTTGCTGGTGTGTCCTACAAGTCAATAGGAGACCCGGGCCTTGAATTTCTTGAGGATATTGCGAGCAAAGGTGCAAAAGTCTCTGTGTTAACATTTCTCAATCCTGCTGGCACTGACATAGAAAACTGGAGGGAACTTGGCTTCCCTGCAGAGTTTGTAGAGAAGCAGTTAAGGATAATTGAAGCCTTCAAAAAGATGGGAATTGTGATTTCCGCAACATGCACACCATATCTTTGTGGGAATCTGCCAAGATTTGGGGAGCATATTGCATGGTCAGAGTCCTCTGCAGTTTCCTTTGCAAACTCGGTGCTCGGGGCGAGAACAAACAGGGAAGGTGGCCCATCTGCACTTGCAGCCGCGATTCTGGGCAGAACACCAAACTACGGATTTCATCTTGATGAGAATCGAAAGCCTGATTTCCATGTGAGTGTAAATGTTGAACTTAAAAATGATGCAGACTTTGGTGCACTGGGCTATTTTGTGGGCAAAATAGTGAAGGATAAGGTGCCGTATTTTACTGGAATACCAAATGCAAGTGTAGATTCTCTCAAGGCCCTTGGTGCTGCGATGGCTGCTTCTGGTGCTGTTGCCCTCTACCATGTCCAGGGCATTACTCCTGAGGCAAAGAATTACTCCACTGGAGGCCTGGAAAAAATTTCGTTTGGAGAGCAGGAACTGAAGGAAACATACCGGACGCTGAATTCTGGTGAAGAGCCAGATATACTCATTCTAGGTTGTCCCCATTCTTCTCTCAATGAAATCAGAGAAATAGCCAGAATAGTTGAGGGGAAGAGATTAAAAAAGCCAATGTGGGTTTGCACCTCTAGAGCTATGAAGGAACTTGCAAGCAGGATGGGGTATGAGGATGTGATCAGGAGGGCAGGTGGAAAAATTGTCGCTGACACTTGCACTGTGGTCGCACCTGTTGAGGATATGGGGTTCAGAACAATCGCTGTGAATTCGGGCAAGGCAGCAAACTATTTGCCAGGGTTTTGCAAGGCAAAGGTGATTTTTGGAGACACAGAAAGCCTTATCAGGAGGGTGCTTGAATGATATTGCAAGGCAGAGGAATAAGCCCCGGGATTGCTCAAGGCATTGCCATTGTCTCAAAAACACCGCTGAGCTTCTACGGTGGTGTTGACCCGAAGACAGGCTTTGTGATAGAGAAAGCCCACGAATTAGAGGGTAAATGTGTTGCAGGGAAAATTCTTGTTTTTCCTAACGGGAAAGGCTCCACGGTTGGCTCCTATGTGATTTATGGATTGAAAAAGTATGGTAAGGAACCGATTGCAATAATAAATGCAAGAATGGAGACAATTGTTACAACTGGTGTCATTCTTGCAGGCATTCCTGCAGTTGATTCCGTTGATATTTCCAAGATAAAAGATGGTGCCCTGCTGAAGGTTGACGGTGCTAAGGGGACTGTGGAAATTGTTGAGTAAAGGAATACCAGATGAAAAAGCATGTCTGGAAATTCTCAGAAAAGCAGGGTGTTCCCAGGAAGTTATTGCCCACGCTTCCTTTGTTAAGGAAGTAGCACTGAGAATTGCTGCCAGATGCAGAAAGCCCATAGATTTGGAGTTGCTGATTGCAGGTGCACTTCTTCACGACATAGGTAGGGCTGTAACCCACTGTGTTGCCCATGGAGTTAAAGGTGGAGAGATTGCCAGGAAATTTGAGCTTGATGAGCGGGTGGTGAGAATAATTGAGCGGCATGTTGGTGGAGGAATTACTGCAGAGGAGGCTGTTGCCCTCGGGCTCGGGAACCGCTCACTCCTTCCAGAGACACTGGAGGAAAAAATAGTATGTATCGCTGATAAGCTTGTGGCCCATGATAAAATTGGAGGAATTGCGGCAGAGATAAGGAAATTGGAGGAAAAAGGTCTCGTGAGGGCCGCAGAACGGGTGCGAAAACTCTACAACGAGATTGTAGAGGTTTGCGGAGAGCTAGAGTTCTAAGCGTGTGTGACGCAGAAGAACCAAACCAAACCCTAGCAAAACTATAATGCCCGGGAATTCTGGTGTGGCGGAAGTTACCTCAAGGGAGTAAACAGGGGTCTGGGCTCCCGTGCCCTTCTCATCTGTAGCGAGGATGTAGTAATTGAGTGTGCCGAGTTCTGATTGAGAGGGAATCTGGGCCTGGTAAATTCCGTCTGTAGCGTTGCCGGATATTCTGCTCATCGTGAGGGTGTACCAAGTGCTGCTGCCCACAGGGCAATAGGAAACCTTTGCCTCTGTTAAGTTATAGATGCTTTTTATCTCTGCGATGAGTGTAATTTCCTGGTTGATGTATGCAATGCCCTGGGGGCTGTGTAATATCTGAATTGTGGGAGCCATCCTGGTAAGTGGATAGTAGTCCTTTGCACCTGCAGTTCCGTTTATCGGGTAGGGGTTGTCCACAATTCCATCGTTATTTGCATCTGGTGAAGTCCAATCATCCCAGAAGTTTCCTGCGCTGCTCGTGTTCCAGTAATTTGCAGAGCCATTGTCCGCACACTGTTTATTGATTAGACCGTTGCCAACGAAGTTGTTTGTATGAATTCTATTTTCGCTTGAGTCAGATGTTATGTTCACCGCAAAAATTGAATTTGCCGAGAACTCGTTACAGGTTACAAGGTTTGTGCTGGAGGACTGCAATTGCAACCCAATAAGGTTTGTGGAGAGGGTGTTAGCGGAAATGTTGTTATTTTCGGAGTTGAGAAGAAAGAGCCCGTGGATGTTGTTCCTCAACATATTGTCAGAAATCCAGTTTGTGAAACATGAGTAATTGAGATTTATCCCGGCACTACAATTCATCACAATGTTGCTTGAAATTTTATTGGAATTTGCCCTGTAGAGGCGAATACCTGCCAGATTATTTGAGGCTGTGCAACCAGCAACATAGTTTTCACTGGAGTATGTGAGACCGATACCGTATCTTCCATTCCAGTTTGCAGTGCAGCCAGAGATTGTGTTTCTTTCAGAATATACGCAGAGAATTCCATCATCCTGATTTTGATTTACCTGGCTGTTGAGAATGTAATTGCTGGAGCTCTGAACTATGTGAATCCCGGTGTTCTGGTTTGAACTTGCGTTTATTTGGACCAGCGTATTATTGTGAGAATTAACGAGAAGAATTCCTGCACCCTGATTTGCTGTCGCAGTTACTGTGTTGAACCTGTTCCAATTTGAATTTGTGAGGGAAATTCCTGAGCCTCCGTTCAGGCCTGCTGTGGTTGTGTTTATTGTGTTGCAATCGCTGGCATAGAATTCAATACCACAAAAAATGTTGCCAGAAAAATTGCAATTTTCTATTTTTGTATTCCTGGTGAAACCTGCGAGGAGCGCTGTAGAGGTACCTGAGATAGCCTGGTTTTGGATTAAGAAGCCTGTGCAGTTTGCAAGAATGATTTGGCCAGCAGAGGGCACTGTGATAGAACTCAGGTCTTTGTAGTAGTAGAGGAACTTCCCATTAACAGTGTTTGTCGTGGAAATTGTATGAGAGTTCCAGAATTCTATGTTCTCCCCCCGAATTTCAAGACCGGCATAGTGAAATGTGTTGGCAGTAAGTGTGCACCCAGATGAGGAGTCCAGCAGGATACCAATGGAACTGTTTGAAATTGTGTTCATGGAGACCGTAAATGTGTCTGAGAGAGCTATCTGAACCCCTCCATCCGTGCACTGGCTTACCATATTGCTTGCAATTATGCATCCGCTTGAAAACATGGCGTAAATCCCTATTGCACTGGCTAAAATTGTATTGTTCTCAACCTTGCCATTGATTGCGTTGTAGAGATAGATGCCAGAATTTTTTGCAAAATCGCCGGAATTTCCTGAGGCATGGTGGAGATAGCAGTTTCTTATTACGAAATGTTTCGTGGTGTTCCCAATATAGATTCCAAAACCATAACCTGAGCCGTTTATTTCCCAGCCCTCTATAATGTATGGATTTGTTTCAGAACCATTACCTCCAACTACACCATTGGAAGCAGTGAACCCATTGTCTCCGTTTATTCTTATCGGAGCTCGTGGCGTGAATTTTTCGGCACTTGCATTACTGGCAACGGAAAGCGGGACAGCAAGAAGGAGGAGACAAAAGCATACCAGAACAATTCTCTTTTGAATTTTCATATGCCTCACCGCAAAGAGAAGGAAAACAGGATATATAATGGTTATTGCAATACTGGGTGTGGGACACTGAAACTTCCTAAAAGTTGAGGAATATGTCAGAGGGTTTCTCACTTCCTTATACCCTGATTGTACATGCTGGCGAGCGTTTTTCCCACAGAGCTCCGATAG
>JAWACX010000132.1:0-5346 GCA_038896575.1 Thermoplasmata archaeon | reverse complement strand
CCTCTTGCATTCCATACTTTGCAATGTCCACACTGGGCCAGACAAATCTGCCAGGCGGGAAAGTGTCGTTTGCCTTGTCCTGGTTAACCAGCACATTTTGCCAGTCAGCAAATGCGCCATCAATCACAATTTCTTGTGGCACTGTCTCCACATAAGTGTTGCCAATAAAACTGGAATAAAGGGTTACGGTTCCGTCTTCAACCCAGACATCGTTCTGGCTTGGAATTCTCAATCCCACAGATTTCCCAATCGCACTTGAGTTCAGCCTTGCATAAATCCCCATCACCATCTCACTGTTTTTCTCAAGCGGCATTGAAACATTAAAGCGGAACATCCCGTCTGTGTAATTTCCAGCAACCACTTTATCTCCAGCCCTTAACTCAATTTCATCAAAATCAGTTGCACTTGCATTCCCTGCAATGCTCACATTAATCTGCCAGAGCCAGTTCTCCTTTGCTTTCGTCTCAAGGTTAAGGCGGAGTAACTCTACATCCTGGCCATGGTTAACAATACCATGCTCTGGATTGCTCTGGGTGACAATAACTGCTCCAGGGCGTGTGGAAATTACTGCCTGGCCCCTGCTCCTGTTTCCATAGTTATCCTGGGCATAGAACACAACTTTTGGCACCGAGGCTTGCCCTGTGAGTGTGAACTGACCCTCAAATCTTTTTCCTTCCAAGGCTCCTTTGCCACTGTATTTGCTCTCAAATCCGTTAAAATCTGTCTGGTTCCTGCTTGTATTCCATTCATAAACAGAGGCACTTTTCACACTACATTCCCAGCCAGAAAACACTGCCAAGTAATCTGCCCCTATGCCAGAAATTGCATAGCCAGTGCTGGCATTTGCATCTGCATCCACAAACATGAAGAAGGCATCAGTTTCGTTGAATGCTTTTGCTCGCATTGCCTCATCCCTTACCTCAACATAGAATGAGAGATAGTTTCTGTAGAGATGCACACCATACCTTGCAATCTCAACACTTGGATTCTGGAGCCCGTAAACTGGATTCTCATAGAGAGTTACTCCACTCCAGTCATCAAATTTTCCATCAATGGTTATGCCAGGATAGGGCAGGAAAAGAAGCATGCTGAGAATTCCCGCAGCGAAAACAATAAAAACCGCGAGAAAGCCACAGATTCTCTTCCAAGTCCTTTGCCTCTTTATCTCCATCCTCTTTCTCACAGCTGGTTTGCCATTTACTTTTCCATTCACCAAACCATTAATCAACCCTTCCTTCCCAACAATCCTTTTCTCTTTTACACCATTGATCCGTCCGTTAACCTTTGCTTCCACAAACTGTTTGCTCAGATCAGAACAGATGCTGCAACTCTCACCGGGTTTTACAAATGCACCGCATTTCGGACAGATGTTGGGCAGTGTGAGTGAGGTTTCAAGTACCCTCTCAAGCACCTTTCCAGGAACCATCTCCTGAGCAGAGAGCTCAGCACCGCATACCGGACAGTTCTTTTTCTCCGCATCAACAAAGGCGCCACACTGCATACAAACATAGATTGATTTCTCATCCAGGCCTGCTTCCACTGACTGCTGGAAGAAAACTGTCTCCTCCTCGCTCTCCAGACTGGCACCGCAGATTTCGCACCTCTTTGCCCGAGCAGTTACAAAGGCACCACAGTAACTGCAGAGGTAGAGCCCTTCTTTCTCCTCCCCGGGCTCAACTCTCTCTTCCTCAGCCTCACCCTCTTCAGCACCGGCCAGTTCTGCACCACAAACGGTGCACCGTGTTGCCTTCTCGCTCACAAAAGCACCGCAGTTCGTGCAGAGCACAAAATGGAACTTTCGTTTCTCCTCCTCAGCTTTTTCAGGTATGACAGGGGAGCATACCTTACATTCCTCCCCACCATGAACAAATGCCCCACACCTCGGGCACACCTTTAGTTCCCCTCCCTCTTTCTCCTCCTCTGGAACTTCAAAAACCTCTCCCCTCAATCTATACCTGAACTCAAATTTTTCCTCCTGCTTTTGCAATTCGCATTTTATTCTTCCTCCATGTTCCGAGACCTTTAAGGAAGCAGAAAATCTTGAAAGAAGCTCTGGTGATTTTGTTCTTGAGATTGGGTAAAGGCATGGAATTCCCCGCTTCTTGAGTTTGTTCTGGAATTTTATCAGGATTTCTATGGTGTCCAGTTCACCAAACACCTCTACTGCCTTATCAACAATCTCAATAATTGCAATTTTCTCCTTCTCTCTCCTGCTCTTCAGCACCTTGTTCAGTGCAATCTGAAGATTTAATGGGTCTCTGGCACAACGATACCCTTCTGGCATAGATTCAACACTGATAACAGTTTCAGTTTGCCAGGAATGCCAGTCAATAAACCTTATCTGTCTCAGCCCATTGGAATCCACGCCTATTGCCTCAAGTTTCTCCAGCAAGGTCCCTGGGTCTCTTTCAGAGAGAATACAGATAACAAATTTCTCTGATGCCAGTGCCTCTTTTATCAAGGAGATGTAGAAGGGCAGAGCTATATTTTGTGGAATCAGGCAGGAAACCTGCTGACCATTTTCAATTTTTTCAATTATCTCTTTCATTGCTCAGAATATTACTTCTTCAGGGTCAATCTCAATCCCGGACCTGGAAATGATGAAGGGGTGTTTGTAGGGGTCATGCCTCGTGAACCGCATTTTATAAATTGTGAGGGTTCTCCTGTATTCCCCTTTCACATTCTCATAGTTCAGGAAGACCAGCCCGTCCACGAGAAATTTTTCAAAGTCGTACTTTGTGAGTTTGCCTTCCGGGGCCTCAGAAATCAAAATTGAGGTAAAGCCAGATTCTGTGAGAAATCGCACGAATTTGAACATTTCCTTTCTGAGCATCTCCTCGCTTGAATAGGCAACTCCAATCCCAGAAAGCGAATCAACCACAATTCTCGTTGCACCAGTTTGAGATGCTGCACTTGCGATGAATTCCCTGAGGGCTGCAAAATCCACGAGGTCCTCCCTCGCTCTAACCTCCCCCAGGTCTATCACGAGAACTTTGTTTTCTTTCTCTAACTTTTCAATCTCAAAGTTGTATCTTTTCGCTGCCCTGTAAAGGTTCTGTCTTGGCTCTTCTACAAGAACTAAGATTCCTTTCTCGCCAAAGTTTTTCGCACCTTTGTAGATAAATTCAAGGCCAAGCAGACTCTTTCCACTTCCTGCAGGACCTGAAACAAGTGTGGTTGAGACACTGGGAAGTCCACCCTCGCAGAGCACATCAAAGCCCTCAATTCCCGATTTAATTCTTTTCATTTTTTATCTCCTCCTTGATTTTTTCAAAAATTTTTTTTGCATTTTCAGCACCAGCAAGGTCTGATATTGCCTCAAAAACTTGTTTTTCTACATTCTCAAGCACCGTGTATGGAACCTTTCCTTTCCCGCTCTCAATTAATTCCCTTACTTTCCTATCAAGCAAATCCTTTATTGCCTCTGTCCTCGTTTTTCCAAAAACCTGTTCAGAGTACGCAAGAACTCCTCTTAGTATCCTTATTCTCACACTTGCATCCTCCTCTCCAATCCTCACCTTTATGTAAAATTCTGGAGCCCTCAATCTGTATTCATAAAATCCCCTTCTCTTTCCCCGCACAAATCTCTTTTCCAGAATTCCATGCTCTGCACAGAGGGAAAGAAATTTGGATACAATGGCGGTGTGGAGTTTTACTGCCCTCGAAACTTTGATACTGGAACACCACCCGTTTTGATGCAAATACCTCAGAATTTCAATTCTCTTTCTGTTCCCGAGTTCCGAAAGAATTTTCCTTTCCCCATTGATTTCAAGCATCAGGGTATCACCCATTACTTCATTTTTCATGAAGTTATTTAAATGATACTGGTTAAAGGTAGTGCTTCAAGGCAATATAAATCTTTCCAATTACTTCAAAAAAAGTGAAATTCAAAAAAATGTGATGGGAAAAAAGTTCAGATTTACATCTGGGTTTGCTCTTTCTTCTTCTCCTCTTTCTTTTCTTCCTTTGGTTTCTTCTTCGGCGGCATTTTTCTCACTCCCGTGAGTGGTTGATGGTACCCCAATTGCATGGTTGGATTTAAAACTTTGGGGAGTGGGCGAATTTCTCGGGAGAAAGTTTAATTATCTTCTTGGTATTGGAGTGACGAGGGGATAAATATGGTCGTGAAGGTAGCAATAAATGGATATGGAACCATCGGAAAGAGAGTGGCGGATGCAGTGAGCTGGCAGGATGATATGAAAGTGATTGGGGTTGTGAAAACAAGACCCACATACGAGTGCATCACAGCGATGCAGAAGGGTTTTAGGATTTTTGCTGCAACTGAAGACAAAATCCAGGCTTTTAAGGATGCCGGGTTTGAGGTTGCAGGGACTGCAAGGGAGCTATTCGAGGAAGCTGATATCATTGTGGATGCAACACCCGGGAAGAAGAAAGAGGGGGGAACGACTGGAGAGGATTACAAGAAAGTTTATGAGGAGCTGGGAAAGCCAGCGATATTCCAGGGTGGTGAGAAGCACAAACTTACCGGTCTTTCCTTCAATGCCTTTGCAAACTACGAGAAGTGCATAGGGGCGAAATATGTTCGTGTGGTCTCCTGCAACACCACTGGCTTGCTCCGAACCCTTGTGCCGATTCACAAAGAAATTGGAATTGAGAATGTGAAGGTAGTGCTTGTGCGCAGAGCCACAGACCCGAATGATTCAAAGAAAGGTCCTATAAACGCAATCCAGCCAGAAGTGAAGGTTCCATCCCATCATGGACCTGATGTCCAGAGCGTTGAGCCAAGCATAAACATAAGCAGCATGGCTGTGGTTGTGCCCACAACAATCATGCATCTGCACAATGTGATGGTCACGCTGAAGAAGGAAGTGAAAACAGAGGATGTGCTCAACATCTGGAAGAATTCTACAAGGGTTATTCTGGTGAACTCCAAACATGGATTTGAATCTACCGCACAGTTAATGGAGTATGCTAAGGACCTTGGAAGACCCAGGGGAGACCTCTATGAGATTCCAGTATGGGAGGATGGGGTAAGTGTTGTTGGTAGGGAACTCTACTACACCCAGGCAGTGCATCAGGAAAGCGATGTTGTGCCAGAGAATATTGATGCAATAAGAGCGATGATGAACCTTGAGAGCGATAAGTTCAAGAGCATTGAGAAGACTAATAGGGCGCTGAAAATCATAAAGTAACGGGGCTAACCGCCCTACGGTACCACGAGGGGCTGCGCCCCTTACGGTAACCTGCGTCAAGGGGATACCTTCGGTATCCCCGAACCCTTTTCCGTGCGAGGGGGTTTCACCCCCTTACGGTAACCCCCGAGGGTTGACACCCTTACGGACGGGGTTGCACCCTACGGTACCCGCATTAAGGGGTATGCTTCGC
>JAWACX010000131.1:0-5365 GCA_038896575.1 Thermoplasmata archaeon | reverse complement strand
CTTCAACCAAAGTTGATGTGTCCCTATTGGCCAAAAGGTTTAAATACTCCACCTCCATAATGTCTTTGTTGGATGGGGTGCATTCTCTCCCTTGTGGAAAGAGTGCAGGACTCCAGGAGGAAACGAACATGAAGTCAATAATAAGTGAAGCCTTATCCAGGCATGAGGAAGCTAAAAAAGCCGAGGCTCAGCAGCAGAACGCTCCAGTGACATCTCCAGATGACGAGATGATCCGCCAGCTTGCAGAGAGTCTGAAGGTAAGCATAAAGATAGTTGGTTGTGGTGGCGGCGGGTGCAACACCATAAACCGCTGTGTAGAGGAAGGAATCACGGGTGCAGAGATGTGTGCGATAAACACGGATGCAAAGCATCTTCTGGCAATAAAATCTCCGAGAAAAATTTTGATAGGGCAGAGAACGACAAGGGGACTTGGTGCAGGTGCAAGGCCAGAAGTAGGAGAGGAGGCCGCAAGAGAAAGCGAAAATGAAATCAAGCAATTCCTTGCAGGAGCAAACATTGTGTTTGTCACCGCAGGAATGGGTGGTGGCACTGGTACTGGCTCAGCCCACTTTGTGGCAAGGCTTGCAAAAGAGATGGGTGCGCTGGTGCTGGGTGTAGTTACCCTCCCGTTCTCATCAGAAGGTACTGTGCGGATGGAACAGGCTAAGGATGGACTTGAGAGGTTAAGAAGGGTCTGCGATACCACAATCGTAATCTCCAACGATAAGCTCCTTGAACTTGTACCCAGGCTACCACTAGACGCAGCATTCAAGGTTGCGGATGAGATTCTGATGACTGCAATAAAGGGAATTACAGAGATACTCACAAAGCCTGGTCTTGTAAATCTGGATTATGCAGACCTCCTCACAGTGATGAAAGATGGTGGTGTTGCCCTTATTGGAATTGGAGAATCTGAGAAAACTACAGACAGAGTTACCGAGGCTGTGGAGATGGCTCTCAACTCACCTTTGCTTGGAAACATTGACCTCAGCCAGGCACAAGGCGCCCTTGTGAGAATCACGGGCGGCACCTCGATGACAGTTAGTGAGGCCCAGAAAGCATCCGAACTTGTAAACGCAAGGGTGAGCAAGAGGGCAAGAATAATCTGGGGTGCATCCATTGATCCAACACTGGGAGACAAGATCCAGGTACTGCTTATAATCACGGGTGCAAAGTCTCCTTCGCTGCTGGGCAAGGACAGGGGCGGTTATGCAACAGGAGAAAGCGACGATACAATAGACCTCATCAGATAAACCCTTCCATCTTTTTCCTGATTTTTCATGACTGTAAAAGACAGGGTGGGCAGGCGGAGGTATGTGGTTTTTACAGTGAGTAGTGTAAGCCAGGAAAATGTAAAGAAGGAAGTTGGGAGGCTCATTAAACAGATGCGGAAGGAGTTCGGGAGTGTTCAACTTATCCAGCTCAGGAATGGTTTCGGGATAATGCGGGTTCTCCACTTTGAGCTGGAGAAGGCAGTAGATGCTCTGAACGCACCCCATTCTGGTTTGAGCATAAAAACGATTGTGACCGCTGGCACTCTAAAAAAAGCAAGGGAAATTCTTGCAAGGAAGATGTGGACAAATGCGGGTCTGCGGAATTGATGAGGCAGGCAGAGGGCCTGTAATCGGACCTTTGGTAGTGGCTGCCGTCTGTGTAAGCGAAGAAGAGTACCTGAAAAGGCTTGGCGTTAAAGATTCTAAAAAATTGCAGAGAAAGAAGAGGGAGGAACTGGGGAGATTGATAGAGAAGGTTGCTGTCGTTGAAACCATTATTCTGGAACCCTCAGAAATAGATGAGTTAATGGAAATTCTGAGTTTGAACCAGATTGAAGCAAGTGTCTTTGCAAAGCTGATAGACAGAGTGACTCCAGATGTGGTTTATGTGGATGCTGCAGACGCAAACGAGGAGCATTTTAGACAGATGATAGAGGAGAGATGCACCTGGAAATGCAAAATTGTTGCGGAGCACAAGGCGGATGAAAGATACCCTGTGGTTTCTGCAGCCTCAATAATTGCAAAGGTGAGGAGGGATGCAGCAGTGGATAAAATTAAAGAGGAGGTAGGGATTGACTTTGGTAGTGGATATCCAAGCGACCCCAGAACAATCAAATACATCCAGAACTTGATTGCCGGAAATCAGCCATTACCAAAATTCGTGAGAAAGCACTGGGAAACTGTTTCAAAAGCAAGGGATGAGATAAGAACAAAAAAACTGGAGGAATTCAGATGATTGAGGAAATATTTAATCAGATAATCCAGAAATTCAATGAGAAAGCGAGCAAGGACGCTAAGATAAGGGAAGAACTGGATGGAGTTGAGCGAAGAATTCAGATTGAACTTGAGGATGGAAGTGTTTACACCACGCTCCTCAAGGATTGCAAGCTTTCACCACTCTCAAAAGAGCCTTTTGAAAAACCAGACCTGCGGATAATTACAACTGGGGCCACAATAAAGCAGCTTTGGAAAAAGGAAATGGGGCCCTGGAAGGCGATTGTGACGGGCAGGCTGAAGATAGTCGGGACCCTTGAGGATAAAGTGAGGTTGAGAAAACTCCTTGGGGACTAGGAGAGAAAGAAGTAGGCTACAATCAGCACAATCCCTATAAAAATCAATACTGTGCCAATCTTCACAAGGCCCCCCTTTTTAATAAAATACCGAATTTTTGCTCTCATTTCTTCTCTACCTTTTTCTTAACCACTTTCTTTGTCTCTCCCTTTGCTGGGGGCTTTTCCTCAAATTTTAAGCCACAAACAGGACATGAATCCATGCTAGCCTCAAGGACAGCACCGCACAGGGAGCATATTCTCCTCCCTAACTCTGTAGCCTCTGCCCCGCCATCGAGTTTTGCAGTAGCGGGTTTTTGCTCTGCTAGAATTTTTCCCCTGGCCTTTTTAATCTCTGCCTGTATTTTCTCAACCATTGCCTTCTGGCTTTTTCCAAGTTTTTCAGCAGCAAGTGCTGCCACACTCCTTTCGATTACCTCAAGCTCTCTTAAAAATTCACTCCTGAGTAAGTTCTCCCTTTCTGCCAGTTTCTTCCCAACTTCCTCATTCACCCTCTTTGCAATCTCCTCCTCGGAGGCCTTCAACTTCTCCTCCATCTCCTTCAATTCCTTTTCTATCTTCAGCACCCGAAACTTTTTGATTTTTGCTCTCTGCTCCGGAGAAATCTGTGGCATCCCAGCGGGCACAGCTTCCGCTCCCGCCTTTTCAACCTTCTTCTCAGCGCTCTCCAGTGCCTTTGCCGCCCTCACAAGAGCCGAACCTTCAAGTCTTGCAATGATCTCATTTGCCCTCTTCATACTTGCCTCAAGAATCTGAGCCTTCCTCTTCAACTCCAAAATGTTGCTGGCAAATTCCCTGCGATCAATCACTCCAAGTACTCTTTTTTCAGTCATCTCAGAAATCATAGTGTAGAGCTTTGCACTTTCTTTCTTGAACGCCGCCAGCTTCTTGTTGGTTGCCTCAAGAAGCTGTAGTGCTTCGTGAAGAATCCGCTTGGTCTCTGGTGATGCCCTCTCTAAAATTCCTTTAATCTGTTCTTTTGGCACATTTTCTTCAGCCAACAAAACAAAAACCTCTGGCATCAAGGATTCCTGAATCTCCAATGTTTTTATGAATCTCTCTGCCTCACTATACCACGAGGGAATAAAGATTAGGCCGCGCTTGGTTACAAGCACATTCTCCACAGGTATCTGGAAAGAACTCACCTCGTTCTCCACCACATAACTCAAAATTTTTCCATCTCTAGATTCCACTATGTCAGAGACAACGCCCAAGACCTCTCCGTTGTCCTCGAGATAAACGGGCAAACCTGCAGCCTTCCTCCTTCCTGGCCATATGGATTCTTTCATCTTCTCAAATATTGACAATGCTACCATACCAATCATGCTATAATTCAATAGGGTATATATAAAATTTCTTGTGCCCTGGGACACGAACAGTTTTTCTTTCTTGCTATTTGGAACTTCAATATTCCCTCTAGTCCTCAATTGGGACATTTCGGTTTTTGATGTTAGCTAATAAGCCAGCAAGACCTGTAGATAGGTTAGTTGAATCCTTTTCTATCAGCAATTGGGTATAATACGCTATATATAAATGTTTCTGTTAATAGAAGATTTCAATTTTCAAACAAAATTTGTGTTTCTCCGAAATCAAAAAATTTAATAATCCCTGTGAAATCATAAACACAAGATGGCGAAAGACTACTATGAAATTCTGGGCGTCCCAAGGAATGCTACGCTGGATGAGATAAAAAAAGCATATCGGAACCTTGCGAAAAAGTATCACCCCGACATGAATAGAGATAATCCTAAGGAGGCGGAGGAAAAGTTCAAGGAGATATCTGAGGCATACGAGGTGCTGGCAGACCCGCAGAAGCGGGAGCTGTATGATAAGTATGGAATGGATGGAGTTAAAGACACATTCGGCCCTGGTGGTTTCAAATGGGAGAACTTCACCCATGCCAGAGATTTTGAAGACCTCTTTGATACAGATTTCTTCAGAAGGATTTTTGGTGTTGACTTTTTTGGAGAGTCTCTGTTTGATGCTTGGATGAGGGGAAGAGGCTCTCCAGAGCGAGGCCGGGACCTGGAAATCACAGTTGAAATCACGCTTGAAGAGGCTTATACAGGAACCGTGAAGAAGGTAGAGGTTCCCCATGAAGTCCGATGTGAAGAGTGCAGAGGCACAG
The DNA here is from genome assembly GCA_038896575.1 of Thermoplasmata archaeon. Taxonomy (GTDB): domain Archaea; phylum Thermoplasmatota; class Thermoplasmata; order Lutacidiplasmatales; family SKW197; genus SKW197. Next base: position 674 of record JAWACX010000131.1, on the reverse strand, counting down.
GTGCAAAGAAAGGCACCCAGCCCCGTGAATGTCCAAGCTGCCATGGTTCTGGTCATGTGAGATTTTCCCAGGTGAGAGGGTATACCCATTATATTTCTGTGACCCAGTGCCCTGAGTGCAAGGGAAAGGGGAACATTGTGGATGTGCCCTGCTCAAAGTGCAGGGGTGCAGGGAAGGTCACAAAGACCCAAACGCTTGAGATCAAAATTCCCAGAGGCGCCTATACTGGCCTCACGCTCCGGCTTACTGGTGAAGGAGATGCAGGAAATAAAGGAGGGCCCCCTGGTGACCTTTATGTTGTGGTTTCTGTCAAATCCCATCCTACATTCCAGAGAAATGGGAACAATCTCTACTATGAACTACCAATTTCAATTCCTCAAGCAGTGCTTGGAACTACCGTGAGAATTCCCACCCTTTCGGGAAGCATAACGCTCACAATACCCGCAGGTACAGAACACGGAACTGTTTTCAGGATTGAAGGTGCTGGAATGCCAGACCTCAGGACTGGTCGGTATGGTGACCTTTATGTAAAGACAAAGATTGTCGTGCCGAAAAAACTCACATCGAGACAGAAAGAACTTTTCATGGAGCTGGCAAAATCCATGGGAGACACTGTTTCCGAAAAAAGAGGATTTTTCCACTAATTCCTCTGCTCAAACATTCTCAAAATATTC
>JAWACX010000130.1:0-5383 GCA_038896575.1 Thermoplasmata archaeon | reverse complement strand
ATATAATTGTTATTCCAGTGCAATTGTAAAATTAAAAATAAAAAAGAAAGATTATTCCTGTTTTCTTCTGGTATGCACAAAGGCGCCAAGGAGTATAACCATTGAAAGCACAGCTATGGGAAGCCCTGCAGTCTCAATAACTGGATACATATCATATGCACCAGCACCGCCGTCAATCGGGTAGGCATTTGGTGTGCCCCAACCCTGGCCATCCCAGTTGCTCCAGTAGTTACCTGCCTGGTGGTGTTATTCCATTGATTTGCACCCACTCCATCGTATGCCTGGCAGTTGCCATTTACTCCCCTGCCGGCACCATTGTTCTGCCAGAAACTGTTCCACCATATTGCATTCGAGTTTGAACCAATAGTCAAGTAAACTCCATAGCCACCATTGTTTCTCAGATGATTGTAAAGAATCAGATTTGTGTTTGAAGTGGCAAGATAAATGCCATAATTTGTATTTGAAGAAATTGTGTTGTTTGTAACCCTGTTCGTCGAGGATGATGACAAAATTACACCATAATTGTTGCCTGAGACATTGTTTTCATCAATTCTGTTTAGAGTGGAGGAAGAAAGGTAGATGCCATAGTTGTTGTTTGAAACCGTGTTGAGGTACACTGTGTTCTGGCTTGAACTACCGGCAATGTAAATTCCATAGCTTGTGCAATTTAGAATTAAGTTCCTTCCGAGTATTCCATTGACCACACTGTAAAGCGCAATTCCAGAATTCCAGTAGTACTGTGCAGCATTTCCACTTGAGTTGTTTACATAGCAATTTCTCACAACGAAATAGGATGTTGTGTTACCTATGTAAATCCCGCAGCCCTGGCCTGCTGCGTCAATGTCCCAGTTTTCAATAATATATGGGTCGTTCAGAGTCCCTGAGCCACTTACGACACCGTTTATTGGCGTGAAATCCGCATCTCCATTTATTCTAATTGGTGCATGGGGTGTCCCCGTAGGTGTGAAAGGTTTGCTCTCAATTAGTTGGACTGTTCTTTCATCCACTGCCTTCAGATACATATCCATTGCTGAGATTTTCGCATTTTCACATTTCAGTGCGGTCTCTACCTTTGATTTCTCATTCTGCCAGTCAATCATATAAAAATAAACTGCATACCTATCTCCAACTCCCAGCAAGCTCTTACAAGCCATAGTCTCCATCTGCTTTCCATCTGTTGCTGCAGCCACACTCTCGCCTGTTTCCCATGTCCACTCTTGCTGCACAACACCCGCAAACGAAAGCACCCTGCTTACCTCAACCTTCCCGTTCTTGCCCACAATCTCTATTGCTTTGTCAGCTCCAACTGCAAAGGTTTGCGAGGGCTTGAAACCACTGCCAGGATTGTTATAGACATCGACAAACACATATGCCACATCCCTGCCATTTGCATTTGGAATTGCAGTTTCCCGCTGGTTTGCTACATAAACTGGATTTTCTGATGGGGCTTCAACAATGTATCTGCCATCGCCAGCAAGCAAATTACCATAAACCTTTGCATAAAACGCCACATTCTTACCCGCTTCCGCAGTTGCATACTCTGCAATGTCTATGTTCTCCGGCACACTCAAATCTCTTGCCTTCGTGGTCTTCATCACACCATGCCAGTCATCAAAACCGCCATCTATTCTTATCGCATCAGCACTGGTGCTCTGCCATGTCAGAACTGCAACACGAGCGCAACCGCAATCTTTATATATTTGTCTGCTATTCGTCAGACAAAGAAAGAAAGGACGGTGATGATGTGTCTGATGCAGGTGCGATTGAAATTAATCTTGGAAGTGAGGCCTTCGAGGAATGGGACGAGGAAGAGCTTGTAGCGTGGATGGAGCAAATAGAGAAACTTCTAAAGCAAATAAAGGAGATTTAACTACTCCACCAGCTTCTGCTGTCCTCTGTCCGGCTTAACACTTTTTTCCCTTTCTTTCCCTTTTTCTACTTTTAAGCTGTAAAGGTCCTTTATAATAATCTCAACCCTCTCGTCATCCTCAAAGATGAACCGCACATCCTCAGGGGTAAGCTGCAATTTCTTGACCATCTTTCTCCTGAACTCTGCATCGTGTCTGAATATATAGACAAAGTATGGATATATCTCTCTCTTTGCTTCAGAAATTGAGGTATGGCAGTACCTGCCCAGCTTGTAGCAGAGTGCGTAAAATCTTTCTCTTGTCTCCTTTGACTCTCGCATTTTTAGGAGAAAGTTTGGAAAATTGAACTTGCCAAACTTTGGTTCATGTTTCTTTGCAACTCCAACGCCACCAAGCATCAGATCAACTGCATATTTCCAGAGACTGTATCTTCCCCTCCTATAAACCCTTCCGAAAAATAGGTCTGCTTTAGAGAGTGCGTCAAAGCCAGCAGCCAGGTCTTCAGGATGAGCATAGACCATTGGAAGATTCTCCTCAATCCAGAGTATTAGCATTTCTGGCTCTTCATCAACCATTCGCTGGATTTCCCTCACCTTTTTTATATTCTTCTCCTTGAAAAGTGTGCCGAGAAGTGAGTAAACTTCTTCCTCTCTGTCCCTTACACCCACTCCTTCCTCACCCGTAACGAGGGTTCTGCCAGTTGCAACAGCCTGGAGGTCGTTTATCGCACTTCGCACATCTCCGTTGGAACGCTCTGCAATAAGTTCCAGCACACGCTCCTCAACCCTGATTTTCTCTGAGGCACAGATGCCTGCAAGCAATTTCTTTATCTCCCGCCTGTCCACTCTCCTGAATCTTATTATATCACAGACATCCTTAAACCTCCCCTTCCTTGTGAGTTCATACTCGTCATTCACAATCAGAATCACCGGGTTTGTGGTGACCGCTATCGTTCTCAGAATTGCACTTGCACCGCCTCTGTCACTGTAATCCAGTTTCTCCTCCTCTGCAGTTTCCTCACCTTCTTTGCTCACCCTCTCGTACAGGCTGTCAGCCTCGTCCAGAATAAGGAGTTTTTTCTTTCGCTCATTGCCAGAAATGTCTCCGTGAATTGCAGCCCTGAGCACCACATCCTCGATTGCACCTGCATTTCTCGCGTCTGATGCGTTAAGTTCAATTACTTCCCAGCCAAACTCATTTGCAAGGGCATGGGCTGCAGTGGTCTTCCCTACACCAGGTTTTCCAGAGAGCACGACTGCTCTTTTTTTTACCTTCCCTCTCTCCCACTCCTCAGCCCACTTTCTCAAGGCCTCAATCGCCTGCTTGTTCCCCAGAATGTCTGCCAGGAATTTTGGGCGATACTTCTCAACCCACATTTCGGACATTTTCAAATTTCCAAATAGCTTCCAATTAGAAAAAGATTTGGGAGCCGAAATACTTAATACAATCCTTCCCTTGTTTTCCTAAATGCATCCCTACATAGAGATAATCCGACCAGGAAACTGCATACTTGCATCAACCGGAGTTCTTGTAGGTGGAGTTATCGCTGCTGGTGCTTCTGCCCTTGCCCTCTCAAATCTTCCTCAACTTCTCCTTGCCATGGTTGTTGTTTTTCTGAGTACAGGTGCAGGAAATGTGCTGAATGACTACATGGACAGAGATGTGGATAGAATAAACCATCCGGAAAGGCCGATTCCAGCAGGTAAAATCAAGGCAACCCATGCACAGATTTATGCCTGTGCCCTCTTTCTCGCTGCTCTTCCCTTTGCCCTTTTTGCAGAACACAGTACTGCGCTCACTTTTATCTTTCTCCTTGCAGTCCTCCTCATGCTCGCCTATGAGTTCAAGTTTAAGGCTGAAGGACTTTCTGGAAACCTGATCGTGAGCCTGCTCACTGCAATGGTTTTTGTTTTCGGTGGCTGTGCTTTCGGAAATCCGCTCCTCACAATACCCTTTGCCCTCATTTCCTTCCTTGCCAGCATCTACAGGGAAATAGTGAAGGACATTGAGGATGTTGAAGGAGATTTCACAAGAAGAACACTACCAAAGAAGGTGGGAAAGAGAAATGCAGGTTTCATTGCGATTTCTGCATTAGCTCTGGCAATCGGATTCTCTCCTGCGCCCTTGCTTCTTCCTGACTTCAAGTTTCTTCCAAAATTGGCTTATGCACTCCTGATATTTGGAGCGGACATGCTTTTTATATACTCCGCTACATTTACCCTGAAATCACCGAAAAAAGCCCAGAAACTGGCAAAAATCGGAATGCTGGTTGGCACTATTTCCTTCCTCCTCATTGGCCTGAGGTGATTGAATGCGGGTATGGGAATACATTGAGAAAAAGATCAGAAATAAAGAAAAAATCCACATGACGCTCCTGGACCCTGAGAAACAGGAGCCCGAGGAAGCAGGTAAAATTGCAGGGAGATGTGAGAGCCTGGGCACGGATGCAATAATGATTGGTGGCTCCACTGGTGTCACAAGGGAGAACATGGATGAAACCGCAAAAGCAATCAAGGGAAATGTGAGACAAATTCCGCTGATAATTTTTCCAACGAAGCCAGATGCACTAACTCCTTATGCAGATGCTATCTACTTCATGAGCATGCTTAACTCCCAAAACCTGGATTTTGTTATCGGGTATCAGATTCTGGGTGCTGGGGTGGTAAGGAAACTCGGGCTTGAGCCAATTCCAATGGGTTATATAATCATTGAGCCAGGAATGAAGGTAGCAGAGGTGGGGAACGCTAGGGTGATTCCCAGGGAGGACATAGATGGGGCAATTGCCCACGCACTTGCTGCCGAGTATCTGGGAATGAAACTTGTTTATCTTGAAGCGGGGAGTGGTGCCTCCACCCCTGTGCCTGCTGAGATGGTTGCAGGGGTGCGGAAGCACATCAGCATAGGGTTAATTGCAGGTGGAGGAATCAGAACGCCAGAGGTTGCTGGAGAACTTGCCAGGGCAGGAGCGGACATCATTGTTACAGGCACAATTGTGGAGGAAGCCAGAGACCTAGAAAAAACACTGGGGAGAATAATTGATGCGGTGAAGAAGAAATGAAGGTGACTTTTGGCAGGGCCCTGAATTTCCAGGAAAGCATGGAGGAAACCGCCAAGTTTTCCAGGTATCTCTTCACGGCGCCGGAGCCCTACATAACAGTTCCAGTAATTTTTATTCTCTCACTCCTACTTGGCGTCCTATTCTTTTACCCGGAGACCAACATGCTCCTCTATGCCATTACAATTTTCTTTTTCCCGGCATTGCTCACAGGATTCCTTACAAAGTTGTTTGTTGAACTTATGGGGGGAAGGATGTATCTTCGCAGGAGTTTTCTCCTGGTCCTTCTCTCCCTATTCCTTCCCCTGTTGTTTGGAACCGTTGCAAGGCTTCTCTCACCCTTTGTGGCTGTGAAAATGCACTATGCCCTCTATGCTGGAATTGCAGGTGGGGCAGATGTAATCCTTATACCGGAGATTCCCTTTGATTTGGATAAAATTCTTCAAAATATAAAAGAAAG
>JAWACX010000129.1:0-5467 GCA_038896575.1 Thermoplasmata archaeon | reverse complement strand
ATAGAAATTTGCAATGTGGGTTGTAATCTGTAAATAATCCACGAATGGAGAGATAAAAGAGGTGGGAAATTGGAATGGGAACATAAAAACTCAAAAAGGTGTAGAATTTTTCTACATCCCGCCAGCATTCATAGCATTTTAATACCCCTAAACTATCCTTTCCTCAAATGCAGAGGCAACTCACACCAAAGCTCTCTTTCCGCAGGGAACTCGGGCTCCTTGAGGCTACAATGATAGGTGTCGGAGCGATGACCGGGGCAAGTATTTTTATTCTCGCAGGAATTGCCATAGAACTTGCAGGCCCTGCAGCAATTCTCGTGATTCTCCTCAACGCCCTGGTAACCTTTCTTACAGCCTTAGGCTATGCGGAAATGGGTGCCAGTTATCCTGAGGCTGGTGGGGGTTATCTCTGGGTAAAGAAAAGCTTGCCCAAACCATTTGATTTTGTGAGCGGTTGGATATCCTGGTTCGGGCACTCTATTGCCTGTGCCTTCTACACGGTTGTATTTGCAATGGGAATTGACTGGCTTTTCGCAATCTACGGACTCACATTCAATTTCCCTTATTTCCACCAGGTCCTTATTCTCACAGTGCTTGCAATCTTCACAACAGTGAACATTCTTGGCACAAAGACAACAGGGAAGACAGAAACTATTATCACCCTTTCCCAGATTGCAATCATTCTCTTCTTTGTGGTTGCTGGCGTTTATGCTCTCATAAGGAGTCCTGATGCATGGAGTCACTTCACTCCATTTTTCCCGAGGCTAGATGGTATCTTTGTGGCAATGGGTGTGCTTCTGATTGCCTTTGAGGGCTATGAAATAATAGCCCAGTCAGCTGAGGAGGTAAAAAATCCAGAGAAGAACATTCCCAGGGCAATTCTCCTTTCTGTGGGTATCGTGATGCTCCTCTATGTGCTCCTCCTATTTGCGCTCCTTGCAATCCTGCCAGTTAAGGAAATTGCGGGCCTGGGTGAATTCGCTGTGATTGGGAGCATTTCCTATGTAGTGCCCAAATACGGACCAGGAATAATGATAATTGGACTGCTTATCGGCACAACTGCCACGCTGAATGCCACCATATATTCTTCCTCAAGAGTTTCATTTGCGATGGGCAGAGACGGAACATTTCCAAGGTTCTTTGGTAAAATCCATCCGAAAACCAGAACGCCCTACATCTCCACACTCATCTCTGCCTCTCTGATAGCATTCATCGCTATTGCCCTGCCAATCCGGGACATTGTGGCAGCAGCAGACATAATGTTTCTACTTCTCTTCATCCTAACAAACATCTCCTGGATACTGCTGAGGTATGGAGAACCGAATGTAAGGAAGCCTTTCCGTGTGCCCTTATTCCCTCTCGTGCCCATCCTTGCCATAATCTCAATGAGTGCAATTGCTGTGATGCTCTATTTTTTCAGCCAGGTTGCATGGTATCTTGCAATTATCTGGATTGAGATAGGGGCTGCAGTTCACTATTTCACAGGGGGTCAACAAAGGGTGGAGGAGAGCCAGGAGCGCAGCGTCCTTGGAGAGATGATAGCCATTGACAGGAAGAAATACAGTGTGCTTGTGTGCGTGCCGCCTGAAAACAGAGTGGAGCCAATGGTGCACATGGGTGCAAAAATTGCGAGAAATAACAGGGGAGACCTGCTTCTTTACTCGGTTATTGAAGTGCCAAAACAGGTGTCAATAAAGAGCATTGGTTATAGGGATGCTGAAGAAACTGTGAAGAAGCTTGAAAGGCTGGGAGGGATTGCAAGAAAATACGATATCAGTTCGGATTACTTTATCGGCGTTTCTCACTCTTTTGTAGATGCAATTGCAGATTTTGCAGAGGAAGTGGAGGCAAATCTCGTGCTCCTGGGCTGGAGAGGGCGGCTGAAAAAGGGCTTCATTCTAGGCACACATCTCCCCGCTTTGCTGAAAAAGATAAAGGCAGATACAGTTATCTATAAGCCCCCAACGGGAAAGGTACCGAATAAGGTGACCCTTGTGAATAAACTTGGCTCGGATCTGAGCCTGGCAATCAAGCTCGCACATCTGGTTGCAAAGGAGTACAATGCTGAAGTGGAAATTCTCAATGTAGTGCCTGAGAGAAGGGGAATAAAGGTTGGAATGGATATGTTTGCCAGCGTTGAGGGGAGCTTCAGGGATGCCTCCATTCCAGTGAAAAGCACCTACATCGTGCTCAGTGAGGTGAAGCATAAACTGCAAAGCATCAATACAGGTTTCCTTATAATGAATTCTGATGATATCTGGGATGTTGTGGAATATCTGCTGGGAACAAAGCTTGCTTCTATTGAGAAAGCAAACTTTGGGGTGTTTCTGGTTCACAGATACAGGAAGGAGGAGGGACTCACACCGGAGCAGATTGCAATGCTACATCACTGAGGACCGGGAAGTAAAATATACTCCAATCCCTTTTTTGCCCTGATGGAAGTAATCTTTCTTGGCACAGGGGGCACGGTTCCGACACCAGAGAGAAATACGGTTAGTGTTGCTGTGAGAAGGGAAAAGGAGGTTGTGCTCTTTGACTGCTGTGAAGGCTGCCAGAAACAGATAATGAAGAGCACAGTGAGTTTCATGAAGATAAGGAAGGTGTTCCTCACCCACTTCCATGGTGACCATTTCCTTGGATTGCCCGGGATGCTCCAGACAATGGGATTACTTGGGAGAACAGAGCCTTTGGAGATTTACGGCCCGGAAGGAACAGAGGAATTTATAGAGGGGATGCTAAAAACTGGCTACTATGGGCTTGAGTTTGAGGTCAAGGCAAGGATGTTGAAGCCTGGTGAGGCTGTAGAAACCGAGAATTTTTATGTGAGGGCTATCAAGCTGAACCATCTTGTACCCACAAACGGGTATCTTTTTTCAGAGAAGGAGCGGCCAGGTAAATTCTATCCCGAGAAGGCGGAAGCGCTTGGGATTCCAAAGAGGCTCTATGGCAGGCTCCAGAGAGGCGAAAGTGTGAGGATTGGAGGAAAGGAGGTGACTCCAGATATGGTTATTGGACCGCCGAGAAAGGGCCTTTCCGTAGCTTACTGCACAGATACAACACCAGATTGGGATTTTGAGGTTGCGAGAGATTGCACCCTGCTAATCCATGATGCTACCGGAACTTCAGAACTTGCAGAAAGACTTAACACCTTCGGGCACAGCACCGCAGGCCAGGCTGCAGAGATTGCAGCTAAATCCAATGCAAAAATGCTTGCGCTGATTCATTACAGCCAGAGATATAAGGAAACCGGGGTTTTGCTGGAAGAGGCGAAAAAAGTGTTTCCAAATACCATTGCACCCGTTGACCTCCAGACGCTCACCTTGAAGTATGAGGACTAACTGCCAAAAAGCCTTAATTTCTCCCTTGAGTTTTCCCCTCCAATGAATGAATACCTGATAATTGGAATCTTCCTCATCACCTATGTCTTTTTGTCCCTGAGAAGGGTAAGCAGGGTCAGGATTGAGAGGCCCGCAATTGCCTTGTTTGGTGGTCTGGCAATGGTGTTTGCAGGGGCAATTTCTGCAGAGGAGGCAATGAAGGCAATTGACCTCAACACAATCGCCCTCCTGCTTGGAATGATGCTCATCGTGAGTGCGCTTGAGATTTCCGGGTTTTTCAACTGGGCTGCAGTCCGTGTTGCTGGGTTTGCAAACACCCAGTTCCAGCTGCTCTCCTTCATAGTGGTGCTCACCGCACTCCTTTCTGCACTTTTCCTGAACGATGCTGTAGTGCTCATGCTCACCCCGATTGTGCTCAAGGTTACGAGAACCCTGCAGGTGAACCCTGTTCCCTACCTTGTTGGCGAGGCAATGGCCTCAAACATAGGAAGTGTTGCCACACCAATCGGTAACCCTCAGAACGCCTACATTGTAATGCGTTCTGGAATTCCTTTTGCCAGTTTTGTGCTCTATCTTCTCCCGATAACCATGCTCTGCCTCCTCCTTGAAATCCTTGTTCTTGCATTGGTGTTCAGAAAGGAGTTGAGAAACCCAATAGTTAAGGTAAGGGCAGTTGAGCTGGAGAAAATACCAAAGATGCGTGTGGAAAGGGCCTTCCACATGATTTCAGTTGTGAAATTGCTCTATGCCAGTGAGATAAAGAACAGGAGATTGCTCCTATTTGCCCTTGTTGTATTTGGCTGTGTGTTTGCGGGTTTTTTGGCCTCCAGCTCCGCCTTTCCAATCTCTCTGATTGCAATAGCAGGCGGTGCACTTGTCTTTGCCTTTGTCCAGCCCCTGTGCAAGGTGCAGTCCAAAGATTTGCTGAAGGGTGTGGATTGGGGAATTCTTATTTTCTTTGCAGGGCTTTTCATTCTCTTGCGGGCTGTGGAAAATACAGTGCTTATGGGTTCAATTGAGGCCTATTTCACCCAGAACCCCAGCATATTCAACCTCTCGTTTGTTACTGTTGTGCTTTCCAATCTGATAAGCAATGTTCCAGCTGTGATGCTTCTGGCACCTGCAAGCCATGTGATGGCCAGCGACCAGTTCTATCTCACGCTTGCTGCAATTTCAACACTTGCAGGAAATGCCACATTGCTGGGTGCTGCTGCAAACATAATAGTGGCAGAGACTGCACTGAGCAAAGGATTTGAACTTAAATTCAAGCAGTTCCTGATTGCAGGATTGCCCACAACACTACTCACGGTAACTGTAGCCACACTCTATCTCTGGCTCATTTTTTAGTGTCTGAAACCATACTGTCCTGTGAGGGGCACAAAAATGCAGCCCCCATGGTTCTCCCTCTCAAAGTTATTACCCTTTTTTCTGTATAGATAGAGTTCCTGATAAAATCTTCCTCCTACAGGGATGAGAAGTATGCCATCATCCTTGAGCTGGGAGAAGAGGGGTGGCGGAGGCTTTGGTGCAGCGCATGTGAGAAAGATTCTATCATAGGGTGCATGCTCTTTCAGCCCGGCCGAGCCATCTGCATAGATAACAGTGACTGTGTGGGTGTAACCTGTTTTTTTGAGGTTCTCAACAGCAAATCTATACATTCTTGCGTTGTTCTCCATTGTGTACACATGGCCCTGCTCTCCAACAAGTTCTGCAACAAGGGCTGCATGATAGCCAGTGCCAGTCCCTATTTCAAGAACTCTTTGCCCTTTTTTTAGCTCCAGCAGTTCCAGCATCATAGCAACCATGTGTGGTGCCGAAATTGTCTGGCCTTCGTAAATGTGGAGCGGTGTGTCCTCATAGGCAAATCTTTGAAGTTCCTCTGGAACAAAAAGGTGCCTGGGAACCTTCTTCATCGCCTCAATTACCTCTGGCTTTGTGAGATACCCTGTATGGACAAGATATTCTACAAGTTTCTCACGCCTTGTTTCCATGTCCCTCATTTGCATTCACCGAAAAACTTGCCCGTAACTCAGACGCGAGAATTGCATCCTGAACTGAATTTATCAGACTTGACCTTATCATCTCCTCATCCGTGTTGCCCTTTGTAAAGGCGACAAGCTCGTAGAGGA